>DIVX01000097.1:0-161 GCA_002422505.1 Desulfovibrio sp. UBA6121 | reverse complement strand
TGTTGTGCGTGGGCGAGCCCACGATGACCGCGCCCGCATCGAACACCTCGCGCATCACCGCGCTGTGGTGGTTCTTCTTCACGCTCATCAAACGCACGCTGATGCCCTCGTCCACCAGCCCGTCGCAAATGGCGCGGGCCATCTTCTCGGTGCTGTGCCAC
>DIVX01000176.1 GCA_002422505.1 Desulfovibrio sp. UBA6121 | reverse complement strand
AGGTAGCGGGCCTGGTAGATGCGGCCGAAGTAGTTGGAGACGTTCTCTGCGGTCTTGAAGCCCGAGCAGTGCATGAACTTCACGCTGGGGAAGTCTTTGGCCACCTTGATGGTGGGGTCCATGAAGCCGAAGCTGGTGGCGAAGACGAGGTCGAAGCCGCCCCGGGCCATGTTCTCAATGACGCGCTCGGCGTCCGCGCCGTCCTTCACGGATTCCACGAAGGAGGTCTTGACGCCGTCCATCTTCTCCAGTTCCTTGCGGGCCTGGTCGTGCGCCCAGGAGTAGCCCGCGTCGCCCACGGGCGAGGTATAGACGAAGCCAATTTTGAGCTCCCCGGTCTTGGGGCCGCTGGCCGCTGGGGCGGCCTTTTCCTGGGCTTTGTCGCCGCAGGCGGCCAGGGAAAGGGAAAGAGCCAGGGTGCAGGCGAGAACGCCAGCCATGCGCAGCAAATGTTTCATGAGCAGATACCCTCCTGCAGCCCCAGAAAACGTCCGGGTGGCGCAACATTGTGGAAGAATACCCGGATAACTCCGGTCGGGCAAGGCATCCTGTCCTCGCGGGCAGGTTTCTTTCGGGACGAAAAGCTACTCCCTGGTCTTGGCGATGGGCGGCACGAACTGCGGCGTGGAGTCCCAGGGAAACAGTATCCACGTGTCCTGGCTCACCTCGGTGATGAAGGTGTCCACCAGGGGGCGGCCCTCCGGCTTGGCGTACACGGTGGCGAAATGGGCCTTGGGGAACAACGCGCGCACCTGGCGCGCCGTGGCTCCGGTGTCCACCAAGTCGTCCACCAGCAGCCAGCCTTCGCCGTCGCCCTCCGGGCGCTTGAGCATGCTGGCCTGGCCCTTGGTCTGCCAGTCGTACGAGGTGACGCAGATGGTGTCGATGAGGCGGATGTCCAACTCGCGGGCGATGATGGCGGCGGGCACCAGCCCCCCGCGCGTAATGGCGAGGATGCCCTTCCAGGGGCCGCGCTCCATCATCCGCAACGACAGGGCGCGGCAATCGCGCTGGAGCTGGTCCCAGCTGACGGGGTAGACTTTGTCGTAGGGCTGCGTCTTGTCCACAGGTGCCTCGCGCGGGTGGATCGCTTTGAAGCCAGCTTCTTTAGCCCAGAGCGTCTCCGGGGGCAAGCCCCCGCGCTATTATTCCATATCCTGCCGGAAAAAATGGAGAATAACTAGTCCAGGCGAAACTACCCCCTGCGGCGCAGGCGCTGCGCGCCAAAAAGCGCTGCCCCGTGCACGCCCGCATCCTGGTTGGTGTTCAAGAGCACCGGCAGGCCGGAAAGCAGCGCCGCGTGCGCGGGCGAGCGGCGGAACTCCTGCAAAAAGGCCGGGTGCTGCACCAGCACGGGATTTTTGGCCGCCACGCCGCCGGTGATATACACGCCGCCCTGGGCCAGCACGTTCAAAACATAGTTGCGCGCGGCGCGGCCATAGAAGCGGGCAAACCACTCCACCGTGCGCGGAGACTGCGGCAGCCGCGCCGCCACCTCGGCCGGGGAAAGGCTCTCGCCCGTCAAATGCGCGTGCAGGCGCGAAAGCCCCCCGCCGGTGACAATGGCGTCGCCATGGCAATAGTCCAGGTGCAGCATGCGGCGCACGTACTCGCCATAGGCGCACTCGTCGTCGCCCACGAAGGGGAAGGCCGCGTGTCCGGCCTCGGAGGGCACGGCGATGAAGTCGCCCACGCCATCGGCCACCAGGGCGCAGTGGCCCAGGCCCGTGCCCGCGCCGATGACCGCCACCGTGGCGCCGTGGACCTGGAAGTCGGCCCGGCCGCGCTGCAGCGCCAGGGATTCACGCAGGGCGTGGCTGCGGCAGGCAAAGGCCTGGGCCGCAAAGTCGTTCATCAGCGAGCCGCGCTTGAACCCCAGCGTGGTAATTTCGTGCAGGTCGACGACCCATTTGATGTTTGGCGGGCGGCACAGGTGGCCCTGCACCGGCCCGGCCACGGCGAAAATGGCCAGGTCGCAGGCGGCGGGCGGAAAGTGGCGCGGCTCCGCGAACAGGCGTTGCAGCAGGTCGGTAAACGACGACGCCTGCGCCGTGGACAGGCGCACGATGTTCTGCAGGCGCGGGTCCCCAGCTCCGTGCTCCAGCTCAAAAAAGCCGAAGCGGCTGTTGGTTCCGCCAATATCCGCCGCGAGAATCCGGTACACGCTGGACTCCTTGCTGAATGCCGCCTCAAATGTCGTCTACAGCATTTGGGGAAAAAATCAAAGCTGCCGCCCTACTACGCAGAAACGCCCCCTCCGTATGGGCGGGGGCGTCTCAGTATGGAGCGAAAACCTCTGCGGACGGGCGCTGCGTCCTTACGTGCGCTGCGCATTTTAGCAGCGCCCGCCAAGTGCCGGTGCGCCGCAATGTGAACAACTTCTGCGCTGCGCTTACAGATGCGTGGAAGCTGCGGGATACGCCGCTAGTTGGCGCTGGCCAGCGGAGCCAGGCGCAGGCCCTGGGTCGCGGGCTCCTCCCTGGGGGCGGGCATGGGCACGGAGTCGTTGAACACGGCGCTTTCCCGCTGGTCTTCGTCGGCCCGCGCGGCGGCGGCCTTGCGCTGGCGGGTAATGTACTTCTTGGTGATGGCCTTCAACAACTCGGCCTTGCCTTCGCGCTCGGCCGGGGAAAGGAAGCTGGTGAGCTTCTTTTCCAGCCGGTGGGAGTTCTGCTCCTTGGCGATGGCGATGATGCCTTCCATGATCAGCTTCTGGTTCAGCATTTCGGCCCCGGTGTGGAAGTTGATGCTCTCGGCGATGGGGGCCAGGATCATGTTGCTCAAGACCACGCCGTACAGGGTGGACACAAAGGCCACGGGAATGCTCGAAACAAGCGCCTGGGTGTTCTGAATGCCGGAGAGCATGCCGATGAGGCCGATGACGCTGCCCGCCACGCCAAAGGCGGGCGCGGCCTTGGCCAGGGTCTGGAACACGCGCTCGCTTTGCTGGCGGCGCTCGCGGAAGAAATTCATCTCCGTGTTCAAAAATTCGCGGATGTCGCGCTCCTTGTAGTTGTCCACCAGAAAGGTGACGGCGTTTCTGAGGAAGCTGTCGGCAATTTTCTGACGCACGGCCTCAAGGGACAACACGCCCTCCACCCGGGACTTGACCGAAAGCTCCAACAGCACGCGCACGATGTCGTCCGGGGTATGCTGACGCTCGGTATACACGCTTCTGGCCACCAGAAACGCGGTGCGGATGCGCTCAAAGGGATAGCTCATGAACAGGGCGGCAAAGAGTCCCGCAACCACGATGAGAAAGGCCGCCAGGTTCCAGTACACGGCCAGGCCGCCGCTCATCCAAAAACCGCCCACAAAGATGGTGGCGCACAACAGCACCCCAAGCATGTTTTTCTTGCTCATGGAATGTCCCCCTAAATATCTGTTAAGACGAGAACTTCGACCCGACGGTTACGCTTATCGGCGGAATTGTCCGTTGCCGGGGCCTCCGGCTGGAAGCTGCCGCGCCCGGTAACCAGGAAACGCTTGGCGTCCAGGTTCGCGGTGCGGATGAAATACTGGGCCACGCTGGCCGCGCGCTTGGCCGAAAGGGCCAAGCTTTCCTCCGGCGTGGCGGTTTCGCCCTCGGCGCAGTGGCCCACCACCAGCACCGCCCCGGTGCTGACGCGCAAAATCTCGGCGATGCGCTCCAGGTACTGCCCGCTGCTCGCAGAAAGAGAATCGCCGCCGGAGGCGAAGAACAGATCGCCGCGCAGAAACACGCGCACCTGGCGGTCGGTCTCGCGCACTACGGAAATGCCCAGGTTGTCGGACTGATAGTATGTTTCGCGCTGGGGGGTGCCCGCCGCCTCGCGGAAGGCCTTGCCGTCGCGCACGGGGTCGTTCAGCTGGCCCATGAAGGCCTGCATGGGATCGATGGGGGCCTTGGTTTCCGCCACCTGGGGCGGCTGCGGCGCGGGCGGCTGCGTGCGGTCTTTGCCGCTGGAGTAGATGAACAGCACCGCGAAGACCATGAACATGATCATCATCAGGTCCGACCAGGGCACGGACCACTCGGCGAAGTTGCCGCCAGCGGCCAGCGTCCGCCCGCCGTCATCCCGCACAATTCCGTATCTGTCCCGATTGCCCATGCCGCACGTCCTTCGCGTCTCGCGCCCGCAGAACAATCCTGGGGCTGCCGAAAGGGAGCAAGCAAATTGCCTGCCAACTGCGGCAACAACCCGAAATCAAATACTATATTCTGGCAAAAGACTGCGGAGGCGGCGGCCCGCCCGGCCCTGCGCCAAAACTCCGGCGGCGGGCTGCCCGGGCCGTCTGCGTTCTGCCGGGCCGCCCCAGCCACGCCCTGAACCGCCGATGCGCCGGACTGGCCACGCGTCCGCCAGCGGGCGCATAGCAGGCAGGCGCGGAAAGGCCCACTATGGAAGAGGCTCCCCTGGAGCACGTCCAGCGCTGCCCGGCGCACAGCCCAGGACCGCAGGCGCGCACCGCCGTTACGTATTCAGCCGGGCTCTTGGCGCAGACTATTCACGCGGCGGCATACAGCCTATACGCATTGACTCCGTCCCGAAATGGCGTCACAAGCCGCCCCATGACAAACGCGTGCAACCCTCCCGCAGGCCCTGGCGCCTACCGTACCCTGTCCGCCCTGGTGCTGGGCTCCAGCTCGCCGCGCCGCCGCGAGCTGCTGGGCTCCCTGGGCCTGGAGTTCGAGGTGTGCCCAAGCAACGCCCCGGAACCGCCGCCGCTGCCCGGCGAGGCCCCGGAGGCCTATGCCCGGCGCATGGCCAAGCAAAAGACCATGGACGTGGCCGCCCTGTACCCGCAGTGCGCCGTGCTCGGGGCAGACACCATCGTGGTGCTGCCGGGCGCGGGCGATGCCGTTGTGCTGGGCAAGCCCGCCGACGAAGCCGATGCCCTGGCCATGCTCACACGGCTTTCTGGCCGGGCGCACCTTGTCATTACCGGCTGCTGCCTGGCCCTGCCCGGCAGGCCGGAGCCGC
>DIVX01000094.1 GCA_002422505.1 Desulfovibrio sp. UBA6121 | reverse complement strand
ATCGGCAGCCTCCGGTTCCTGGCGGCGATGGACTGGCGCGAATTCGTCGAAACGATGAGCGCCGTCGACCGGGTGCTGCGCGAGGACCCCGGGGGATCGTACGGCCGGATGGATTTCACCACCCGCGACCGCTACCGCCACGTCGTCGAGAAGATCGCGAAGAGGAGCGTTTTGCACGAGGCCGACGTGGCGCGCAAGGCGATCCTCCTGGCCGGCGAGGGCGCTGCCGGAAACGGACCGGACGATCGCACGGCGCATGTCGGGTATTACCTGATCGACAAGGGATTGCCCCGGTTGGAACAGGTCGGGGGGTCGCGCCTGCCCTTCCTCGAGACCCTTCGACGGACGGCGGGCCGGTTCCCCCTGCCCCTCTACCTGTGCTCGATCGCGCTGTCGGCGGTTGGGATTGCCGGGCCCCTGCTGGCGAAGGCGCACGCCGACGGGCTGCGGGGTTGGCCGCTCGCCCTGTTCGCCGCCCTCTCCCTTCTTTGCGCCAGCCGGCTGGCGGTCGCGCTGGTCAACTGGCTCGCCACGCTGCTCGTGGACCCGTATCCGCTGCCGCGCATGGACTTCTCCGAAGGGATCCCGCCGGAATCGCGCGCCCTGGTGGTGGTCCCGACGATGCTCACGAGCCCCCGCGGCATCGAGGAGCTGATCGAGTCGCTGGAAGTCCGGTTCCTCGCGAACCGGGACGACAACCTGCACTTCGGCCTGCTGACGGATTTCCGGGACGCGGCCGGGGAAACGGCGCCGAAGGACGGGCTGCTGTTGCAGTCGGCCCGAAAGGGGATCGAGGAACTGAACGACAAGTACGGGAACCCGGGGAACGACCCGTTCTTCCTTTTCCACCGCCCGCGCCGATGGAATCCCCGGGAGCGCACCTGGATGGGCCACGAGCGCAAGCGGGGGAAGCTTGCGGACCTGAACCTGCTCCTTCGGGGCGGGGCGGCGGATCGCTTTTCCGCCGTCGTCGGCAACACGGGGAATCTGTCGAACGTCAGGTACGTGATCCCCCTCGACACGGATACGCAATTGCCGCGCGACGCGGCGCGTCTGTTCGTCGGGGCCATGGCGCACCCGCTGAACCGTCCGCGGTACGACGAGCGGATGCGGCGCGTCTCCGAGGGGTACGGCATATTGCAGCCGCGCGTGGCCGACAGCCTGTCGGGCACGAACCGTTCCCGATACGCGCGATTGTTCGGAAGCGATGCGGGAATCGACCCGTACACGCGCGCCGTCTCCGACGTGTACCAGGACGTTTTCGGCGAAGGCTCCTTCATCGGCAAGGGGATCTACGACGTCGACGCCTTCGAGCAGGCCCTCCAGGGACGGCTTCCCGAGAACCGCATCCTGAGCCACGATCTACTGGAAGGGTGCCACGCGCGTTCGGGGCTGTTGAGCGACGCGCACCTGTACGAGGAATACCCGTCCAGCTACATCGCCGACGTGAACCGCCGCCGCCGGTGGATCCGCGGGGACTGGCAGATCGCCGGGTGGCTGCTGTCGCGCGTCCCCGGCCCGGGCGACGCCCGCCCGGGGAACCCGCTCTCGGGGCTGTCCCAATGGAAGATCTTCGACAATCTCCGCCGCAGCCTCGAACCCGCCGCGTTGACGCTCCTGCTTTTGTTCGGTTGGAACTCGTCGTCTTCCGCCGGGTTCTGGACGTTGTCCGTGGCCGGAATCCTCCTGGTCCCTTCCCTGGCGGCCTCCGCCCGGGAAATGTTCCGGAAGCCCGCCGATGCGCTGCTGCGTCAGCACCTCTCCGTCGAAGCGCGCTCCGCCGAACGCCGCCTGGCCCAGACGGCGTTTACGCTCGCGAGCCTGCCGCACGAGGCGTTCTACAGCCTGGACGCGATCGTGCGCACGGCCTGGCGGATGCTGTTCACGCACACGCGGCTGCTTGAATGGAATCCGTCGGGTGACGGCGGCCGCGGCGAGGGCCTGTCCGCGTTTTGCCGATCGACGTGGATCTCCCCCGCGATCGCCGCCGCGGGGACGATCCATCTCGCGGTTTCGAGGCCGGCCGCGCTGGCGGCGGCCGGCCCCATTCTGGCCCTGTGGTTCGCCTTCCCCGCCATCGCCTGGTGGATCAGCCGCCCGGTCGCCCCCCGCCGCGCGGCCCTTTCGGCGGACCAGTTCCTTTTCCTGAGGAAGCTTTCGCGGAAGACCTGGGGGTTCTTCGAAACCTTCGTCGGCCCGGAAGACCATTGGCTGCCGCCGGACAACTACCAGGAATACCGCGTCGGCGCGGTCGCCCACCGCACGTCGCCGACCAACATGGGGCTTGCCCTCCTCGCGAACCTGGCCGCCTGCGACTTCGGATACATCCCGTCGGGGCAACTCGTCGAGCGCACGGAGAATGCGCTTGCCACGATGGGATCCATGGCGCGCCATCGCGGCCATTTCTACAACTGGTACGACACGCAATCCCTGGAACCGCTGCTGCCTCACTACGTATCGACGGTGGACAGCGGAAACCTCGCGGCCCACTTGCTGACGCTGCGGCAGGGGCTGCTCGAGCTGCCGGATCGCCACATCCTCGGGAAGCGATGGCTGGAGGGCATCGGCGACACCTTCCTGGTCCTCGCGGACACCGTGGACGTAACCCCGCCATCCCCTTTCGCGCGGTTCCGGGAGATCCTGGAATCCTCGCTCGGGGCCCGGCCGGCCACGCTCGCGGCGGCGAGGCTTTGCCTCGAGCGGCTGACGGCGGGGGCGCGGGAAATCGCCGGCTGTTTCAAGGATGCCTCGGACGGCGAGCCGGGCCTGTGGGCGCAGGCCCTCGAGCGCCAATGCCGGGCCGCCCGCGACGAGGCGGCGTTTCCCGGCGACGTTCCGGTTTTCGACGGGATCCCGACCCTTCGCGAGCTGGCGGGGCGCCCGGAGGCGGACGGGCGCGCAAGCGAACGGATCTCGGCGATCGACCGCCTTGCGCTGCAATGCGAGGAGCTCGCACGGGCGGAATACGACTTCCTCTACGACAAGGGGCGTCATCTCCTGGCGATCGGGTACAACGTCAACGAGCGCCGGAGGGACTCGGGCTACTACGATCTGCTGGCTTCGGAAGCGAGACTCTGCACATTCGTGACGATCGCGCAGGGACAGCTGCCGCAGGAGGCCTGGTTCGCCCTGGGACGCCTGCTCACCGCCGCCGGGGGAGATCCGATCCTCCTTTCGTGGAGCGGCTCGATGTTCGAATANNCGCTCCTGGTGATGCCGACGTACGAGAACACCCTGATCGACCAGACCTGCAAGACGGCGGTGGCACGGCAGATCGAGTACGGGGAGCTGCGCGACGTGCCGTGGGGCGTATCGGAATCCGGCTACAACCTGGTCGACGTCCGCCTCAACTATCAGTACCGCGCGTTCGGGGTGCCCGGCCTCGGGCTCAAGCGAGGTTTGGCGTCGGACCTGGTCGTGGCGCCGTACGCATCCGTTCTCGCGCTGATGGTGGCCCCTGAAGAGGCGTGCCGGAACCTGCAGCGGCTCGGGGACGAGGAGTCCATCGGGAAATACGGCTTCTACGAGGCCATCGACTACACCCCGGCGCGACAGCGGCGCGGTCAAACGAGCGTGATCGTCCGGTCCTTCATGGCGCATCACCAGGGCATGAGCCTCCTCTCCCTCGAGTCGCTGCTCCTGGACCGCCCGATGCAGAGGCGGTTCGAGTCGTACCCGCTGTTCCAGGCGACCACCCTCCTGCTCCAGGAACGGGTTCCGAAGGCCACGGCTTCCTACGCGCTGGCCCCCGAGCTCTCCGGCCTGCGCGCGCCTTCCGGCGTCGCCGAGGTACCGGTGCGCTCCTTCAACACCCCCGACACGCCCGTCCCGGAGGTGCAGCTGCTGTCCAACGGCAGGTACCACGTGATGGTCANNGCGACAACTGGGGCACGTTCTGCTATATCCGCGACACGGAAAGCGGGGAATTCTGGTCCACCGCCTACCAGCCGACCCTCAAGCCGCCGGAGAATTACGAGGCGATCTTCTCGGAAGCGCGCGTGGAGTTCCGACGCCGCGACCGCGAGCTGGAAACGCACACGGAAATCGCCGTTTCGCCCGAGGACGACGCCGAGGTGCGGCGGGTTCGCATCGTCAACCGCTCCCAGGAGCGCAGGACGATCGAGGTCACGAGTTACGCGGAAGTGGTCCTNNTCGCCCGCCTCGGACGCGCTGCATCCGGCGTTCGGGAACCTCTTCGTCCAGACCGAGATCGTCCGCCACAGGCAGGCGATCCTCTGCACCCGGCGCCCCCGCTCCTCCGGCGAGCCCGCGCCGTGGATGTTCCACCTGATGTCCGTGCACGGGGCGGACGCCGGGGAGGTTTCCTACGAAACGGACCGCTCGAGGTTCATCGGCCGGGGAAACACCGCCGCCGATCCCCAGGCGGTCACCGGTCCCGCGGAGCTGTCGGGCAGTCAGGGGTCCGTGCTCGATCCGATCGTCGCGATCCGGCAACGGATCACGCTCGGCCCCGACGAAACGGCAACCGTCAATATCGTCTCCGGCGTCGGGGAATCGCGCGACGTCTGCATGGGCCTCCTAGAGAAGCACCAGGACCGGCATCTCGCGGACCGCGTCTTCGACCTCGCGTGGACCCACAGCCAGGTGCTGCTGCAGCAGCTCAACGCCACGGAGGCCGACGCGCAGCTGTACGGCCACCTCGCCAGCTCCGTCATCTACGCCAACCCGCTGCTGCGCGCCGACGCGAGCATCCTCGTAAAGAACCGCCGCGGGCAATCCGGCCTGTGGGGCTACTCCATCTCCGGGGATTTCCCGATCGTGCTGCTCCGGATCGAGGATCCGTCCAACATCGAGCTGGTGCGCCAGCTCGTGCAGGCCCATGCGTACTGGCGGTTGAAAGGGCTGGCGGTGGACCTGGTGATCTGGAACGAGGATCACGCCGGTTACCGGCAACCGCTCCAGGAGCAGATCCTGGGGCTGATCGCCGCCGGCCTGGAAGCCAAGTTCACGGATCGGCCGGGCGGCATCTTCCCGCGGATCGGCGAGCAGATATCGGGCGAGGACCGGATCCTGTTCCAAACGGTCTCCCGCGCCATCCTCGCCGACTCCGGGGGAACGCTTTGGGACCAGATCCACCGCCGCCGGGTCGCGGAAGTACCCGTGCCGCGCATCCGCCCGACCCGGACCCGCCGCGAAGAAGCCCCGGCGCAGGACGAGCCGCCTCCGCGCGAACTGATCTTCTTCAACGGGTTGGGGGGATTCACGCCGGATGGGCGCGAATACGTCATCAGGACGGCGCGCGGGCGGGAAACGCCGGCGCCTTGGGTGAACGTGCTGGCGAACCCGACCTTCGGAAGCGTCGTCTCGGAAAGCGGCCAGGCCTACACCTGGAGCGAGAACGCGCACGAGTTCCGCCTCACTCCATGGCACAACGACCCCGTGACCGATCCGGGCGGGGAGGCCTTCTACATCCGCGACGAGGAGAACGGCCGCTTCTGGTCCCCCACCCCGCTGCCCCGCGGCGGCCAGCAGGCGTACGTCAGCAGGCACGGATTCGGCTACAGCGTCTTCGAGCATTCGGAGGGCGGCATCCGCTCGGAGCTGTGGGTTTACGTGGCCGTGGACGCGCCGGTCAAGTTCTCGGTGCTGAAAGTGCGGAACGAATCCGGCCGATCGCGCAAACTCTCCGCCACGGGATATGCGGAATGGGTGCTGGGAGACCTGCGGGCGAAATCGGCGATGCACGTGGTCACCCAGACCGAACCCGGCAGCGGGGCGCTCCTTGCGCGCAACTCCTACAACGCGGAATTCGCCGACCGGGTCGCGTTCTTCGACGCGGACGACCCGGCCCGGACCGTGAGCGGGGACCGGCTGGAATTCATCGGGCGAAACGGCTCGCTTCGGAACCCGGCCGCCATGGCCCGTGCGCGGCTTTCGGGCAAGGCGGGGGCCTCCATGGACCCCTGCGCCGCGATCCAGGTGCCGTTCGAGCTGGCCGACGGGCAGGAGCGCGAGATCGTCTTCCGGCTCGGCGCGGGGAAAAACGCGGGGGATGCCCGGAACCTGGCGAACCGCTTCCGCGGATCCGAGGCGGCGCGGGGAGCGCTTGAATCGGTCTGGCAGTACTGGAACCGGACCCTCGGGGCCGTGCAGGTGGAGACCCCCGACCCGGCCCTCAACGTCCTGGCCAACGGGTGGCTCCTTTACCAGGCGCTGGCGTGCCGTGTCTGGGCCCGGAGCGGATACTACCAGTCCGGGGGCGCCTTCGGGTTCCGCGACCAGCTGCAGGACGCCATGGCGCTGGTGCACTCCGAGCCGCACCTCCTTCGCGAGCACCTGCTGAGATGCGCGGCCCGCCAGTTCGTGGAGGGGGACGTCCAGCACTGGTGGCATCCTCCCTCGGGGAGGGGCGTGCGCACGAAATGCTCCGACGATTTCCTCTGGCTGCCGCTGGCGACGTGCCGTTACGTCCTCGGCACGGGGGATTCCGGGGTGCTGGACGAGCCCGTCCCCTTCATCGAAGGGCGCCCCGTGAACGCGGAGGAGGATTCCTACTACGATCTTCCTACCCGATCGGAAGAGGCGGCCACCCTGTATGAACATTGCAGGCGAGCCATCCTGAGAGGCCTCGGAACCGGCGAGCACGGCCTGCCGCTCATGGGGTCCGGCGACTGGAACGACGGGATGAACCTGGTGGGAGAGCACGGCAAAGGGGAAAGCGTCTGGCTGGGATTCTTCGTCTACGAAGTGCTCCTGCGGTTCGCCGAGGTCGCGCGCAACGCCGGCGACGAAGCCTTCGCCGAACGTTGCCGGACGGAGGCGGAAAAAATGCGCCTGAACATCGAGCGGAACGGCTGGGACGGCGAGTGGTACCGCCGCGCCTATTTCGACGACGGAACCCCGCTCGGCTCGGCGGAGAACGAGGAATGCCGGATCGACTCGGTCGCCCAGTCGTGGGCCGTGCTCTCCGGCGCCGCCGGCTCGGCGCGTGGCCGGTCGGCCATGGACGCGGTCGACCGGCTGCTGGTCCGGCGAGACGCGGGCCTGATCGCTCTCCTGACGCCGCCTTTCGATCATGCGGACCCGTCGCCGGGGTACATCCAGGGCTACGTCCCGGGCGTGCGCGAGAACGGCGGGCAGTACACCCACGCCGCCGTGTGGGCGGCCATGGCCTTTGCCCGCCAGGGCGACGCCATGCGTGCCTGGGAGCTCTTTGAGCTCATCAACCCGGTGAACCACGCGCGCACGGCGGGGCAAACCGCCGTGTACAAGGTGGAGCCCTATGTGGCGGCGGCGGATGTGTACGCCGTGCCCCCGCATACCGGGCGCGGCGGCTGGACTTGGTACACCGGCTCCGCCGCGTGGCTGTACCGGCTCATGGTGGAGTCGCTTTTGGGCCTGCGGCTGGAGGTGGACCATTTGCGCTTTGAGCCCTGCCTGCCCGCCGCGTGGAAGGAATTCACCATGCACTACCGGCACCGGGAGACGGTCTACCATATCAAGGTGACGCAGCACCCGGCTGGAAGCGCCCTGCGCGTGAGCCTGGACGGCGTGCGCCAGGCCGATGGCCGCATTCCCCTGGCGGACGACCGCGTGGAGCACTGGGCCGAGGTGAAGGCGCCCGCAACAGAAGGGTAGAATCTCCCTCGCCTCAAGGTGCGGCACGGGTTCCTTGTGGCTTCCGACGGCCCCGCGCCCCTTGTCTCGCGCCGAAGTCGCACCGTGTCCGACATCCCCCCAGCCCGGAGCGTGCTTCCGGGTCGGGGGGATTTTTGCAGCGCCGGGGCGCTTCTCATGCATCCACGAGAGAATTTTTGCGCGAATGCGGCTTGCGCGCTTATGTGCGCTAGCGTACGGATGCGGCGAGGAAGCAGGTCTATGCTTCCGGTCCACCTCCCTCCCGAAACAGGAGGTCGCCGTGACCACACCGCCCATGCCGCTCGGCAATCACCTTTTGGCCGCCTTGCCTGCGCAGGTGCAGCAACGCCTGTTGCCGTACCTTGAACTTGTGCCCATGCCCCTTGGCATGGTGCTCTACGAATCAGGCGATACCATGCGCCACGTGTATTTCCCCACCGATAGCATCGTGTCCCTGCTGTATGTGATGGAGGACGGGGCTTCGGCGGAAATTTCCGTGGTGGGCAACGAGGGGCTCATCGGCGTGGCGCTGTTCATGGGCGGTTTGAGCACCCCCAGCCGGGCCATTGTGCAAAGCGCGGGCTCCGCCTACCGCATGCCCGGGCAGCGGCTCAAAGACGAGTTCAGCCGCCACGCCGATTTGATGCTGCTTCTGCTGCGCTACACCCAGGCGCTCATCACCCAGATGGCCCAGACGGCCGTGTGCAACCGCCACCACTCAATCGACCAGCAGCTCTGCCGCTGGCTCTTGCTCTCCCTCGACCGCCTGCCGGACAACCGCTTGAGCATGACCCAGGAGCTCATCGCCAACATGCTGGGCGTCCGGCGCGAGGGCGTCACCGAGGCCGCGGGAAAGCTGCAAAAGCAGGGCGTCATCGAGTACAGCCGGGGGCACATCACCGTGCTGGACCGGCCCAAGCTCGAAGCGCTGTGCTGTGAGTGCTACGCCGTGGTCAAAAAAGAGACGGACCGCCTGCTGCCGTATCTGCCCAAGCACCAGGGCAAATAACGGAAGGAGCAGTGCTGCAGGTTACGTCCCAGGCTCCCCTGGCGGGGGGGGAACGTGCTTTGCCTTGGGCTGCGCTGTCTTGAGAAATATCCACCGGAATCAGCCCTGCGTGCTCTGGCGAACAGACAAAAACCAGCCCAGGATTTATGGCTGCGCCATCGAGACAGAGCAGCACCTCTCTCGCGCCAATCCTTGGCCTCCTTTGTGCTTCGGGGAGACACTACACAATGCCGGATTCTCCTCTTGCGCCTGCTGTCAATCAGCTGCTTTCCATTCTTCCACGGGAGGAGCGGGAGAGTATTTTTGAATGCTGCGAGCCTGTGGAGCTGGTTTTCGGCACAACGCTGTGCGAGCAGGATCAGCCCTTTCTGCACATCTATTTCCCGCTCACGGGCTTCATTTCCCGCATCAGCGCCCTGGCCGGGCACTCTCCCATGGAGATGGGGCTCATCGGCAGCGAGGGCATGCTTGGCGCAACGCTATCGCTTGGGATGAACGGCGCGCCCATGCAGGCGGTGGTGCTTGGCGCGGGCACGGCCCTGCGGATGACCGCCTCGCAACTGCGCCGTGAGCTGAGCCATAGCCCGGGCCTGGTGCGCACGCTCAACCGCTATCTGTTCATCTTGCTTGCGCAGCAGGCGCAAACCACCGCATGCACGCATTTCCACAAAATAGAGCCCCGGCTGGCGTGCTGGCTTTTAATGACCCACGACAGGGCCCACGCCGGCCATTTTCACCTTACCCACGCCGAACTGGCGGGCATGCTGGGCGTGCGCAGAAGCGGCGTCTCCATTGCCGCAGCCGCGCTGCAACAGCGGGGGCTCATCCGCTACTCCCGTGGCGAGATAGTCGTTCTCGACCGCCAGGGCCTGGAGGACGCGTCGTGTGAATGTTACGCGGCCATGCGGAACGACTACGTTCAGGGTTTTGCCTAATCACGCAGGAGCGTGTCCGGCGCAAGCGCCACCGCCCCCCGTGTGCCCCGTACACACTGCCCCTGGCCGCTCAGACATGCTGCCGGGGGCTTTTTTGCGGGGCTTCACACGGAGGCTGCCCCCCGCCTGAGCCCGGCGTTGGCCGGAGCGTCAGACAGAGGGCAGTTGGAGGAAGGAAGGCAAGAGACTAAAGCGGCGGTACGCGTTGCGGTGGTGTGTGTCGCGGGCTGCGGAACCGTTCCATTCCGCAGCCCTTTCAAGGAGGGGGAGATTAGTTGGTGGTGATTTCCACGCGGCGGTTCAAATGGCGGCCGTCGGTGGTGCCATTGTCGAACTTGGGCATGCTCTTGCCCTTGCCGACGATGTTCAGCTGACCCTTGTAGCCCTTCTGCATGATCCACTTGGCCACGGAATTGGCGCGGCGTTCGGAGAGCTTCTGGTTGTACGCATCGGTGCCCACGCTGTCCGTGTGGCCGGTGATGGTGAAGCTTCTGCAGCTGGAATCCTTCAAGAGGGTGGAGGCCTGCTCCAGGGCGGGCTCCATTTCCTTGGTGATCAGGAACTTGTCGAAGCCGAAGTTCAGGTTGCCGAAGGTGATGGATTCGCACGCGCCGGCGGCGGGAACAATGGCGGGAGTGACGGTGCGGGCGGCGGTTTCTTCAGGAACAACGGTGTAGAACACGTCGCGCACAAACTGCTTCATGCCTGCATCGCTGCCCAGGGCCTTGGGGTCGCCCGCAACAGTGCAGCCCTTCAGGCCGCGAATCTGCTGCACAACTTCCCTGCCGTGGTCCTTGTCCGCATAGCTGACGACATGGATGCACAGCTTGGGGTACTTGTTGTACAGAGCCTGGGCTTCAGCAACGGGATCGCTGCCGTAATTGGAGTTGCCGTCGGTGAAGATGATCAGCGCGGTGCTGCCCTGCAAAGTGGCCAGCACGGGGTCGATGTTGTCCAGGCCGAAACCCAGGGGGGTTATGCGGTTGAACGGGTCATAGGTGGTGTCGATGGAGGCGATGGCGGGAGCCACGGCGGCCCTGCGGAAGGTGATGGGGGCCAGCTGCGTGGCCGAGGGAGCAAAGGTGTTCACGCCGCTCTTGTAGCCCAGCTCAGGAATCTCGGCGTTCATTCTGGCGGCAAGCTCCTTGGCCAGCTTGAGCTTGTGCTCGCTGTACTGGGGGCTGCTCAGAACCATGGAGCCGGAGTGGTCGAAAAGCAGGATGAAGTTGTCGACCTTGGGGCGCAGGGTTTCGGCCTGGGCCGGAAAGGCCATGGCCAGCACCACGAGGGAGGCCAATAACATTGTGGAAAGAAGGCTCTTGCGCATACTCATAGAATGTCTCCTAAAATTGCAGGGTGTTCAGAGGTGGCCGCGTACAGAGAGGATTCGCGACCGCAAAATGCCATGAAAGAGTTGCCGCCTTTGGCACGGGCTAGTTCCTCATCATCTTTTCCGCGCCGGTGCCCATGGGCATGCGCACGCCGGTTTCCCTGGCGATGCGCGCATGCATCTCAATCAGCAGGTCCATCTCTTCCACCCGCAGGGTGGCTATCTCCCTGGAAACGGCCTTGGCGGCGATGGTGTCCGGCTGGGGCTGCAGCATGATGGCGTTCAACGCCGCGCTCTTGGCGTAGATGTCCTGGTGCAGGCGGAACAGCCTGTCGCTGTAGTCGCCCTGAATAAGGCGGATGGCATCGCGTTTCTCCGGCGAGACGCCGAGCAGCCGCATGCCGCTGTCGTGGCGCTCCATGACCGGCCCCACGGGCATGGCGGCTTGGCCTTCTGCGCGCGTGTGCTGGGCCAGGGCCGTGGAGGCAAAGAGGCAGAGCATCGCCGCCGCTGTCGCCATGAGGGCTGTTCTGCGTTTCATGCCTGTGCTCCGTGTGTTGCGGTTATGGCTGGTGCGCCTGGTTTCGGCCAAGGCCAAGAAGAAGCAGAAGCCGCGCCCTTGCAGGTAAAGAAGGTGTGCCGACGGTAGGGGCGGGGCGGCCCCGGCTTGTGGCATAACCTTTGGCGGCTTGAACTCTCGTCGTGCTAAAACGTATACCCTTGCAGATTCACGCTCCTGACGCCGCGCACAGTCTGCGCAAGCTCTATGACCAAGGCCCGTTCGGCTCCGCTCTTGGCCTTGCCGGTCAGGGTCACGTCGCCCCCGATGGTGCTGACGCTGATGTCTGCTGCGGCGCTGAGAGAGTAGAGAAGGGTGGAGCGCACCTTGGCCGTGATCCAGGCATCGTTGATGACCTGGCCGGAGTTGTCTTCCGGCCGGAAAACGGGCACGCCGGTGACGGTTAGCTGATTGTCCACCGCCGCTACACCGCGTGTGGTTTCCGCCAGCCACCCGGCGAGGCTCTTGGCCAACTGGCTGTTGGTCACGCCGCGCAGCCGCACCCGGCCTCTGGTCGTATCGATGAGTGCATGCAGGCCCTGGAGCGACTTGCTCCAGGCAAGCTTGGACCGGACCTCGAGGGTCACTGCGGCGTCATCAATGGCCTCGCCGTAGCTGCGTTCCGTGGTCTGTTGTGCGGGCACAAAGCCTGGCTGCACCATTATCTGGTTGTCCACATCTTGAATGCCTGTCACTTCGGTGGCGATGACCTCGGCCAAGTCCTTTTCGGCAAGCTCGGCCACTGTGCCCGTAAGCCGCACCCGACCGCTTTGCACAAGGGCCACAAGATTGTTGGCGCGCAGGTAGGGGCTCAGAGCGTAAGTTGTCCAGATCTGCCGCTCCTGCCGTGCATCGACGATATCCTGAGACACCGAATCGGCGGCGGCGACGCCGGGGAGCGAAAGAAGCACCAGCACAAGCCCGGCTGCGAGCGTGAATTTCCGTAAAAGCAGGGTCATGCTGTTGCTCCATGTCGAGAGTGTTGCAGCCGGCCCATGTTCTGCCGGTGCTTCTGGTCGCTGGGGAAAGAGGTTGCGGCCGCTTGCCGGGCGGTTTTCACGGGCAGGGCAGGCGCGCTGGCCCGCTCTAGTTGTGCTCCAGGCCATGGGTGCTGTCCGCCCCGAAGGCGCCCATGCAGGGAAAGCCTTCGCCGCAAACGGTATGTGGCGAACGGACGGAGATTCTGGGCATGTTGCCCACGGCGGCCTTCTTGCCCTTGTGCTTGGGCTGGGGCGCGCGGTCCTGCCGCACATCCGGGCCTGTGCCGGTTCCGGGCACGGGAAGCTGGGGCTTTTCGGGCTTTTTGGCGAGGCCGCTGGTGGATTTCTTGTCAAAGGGCTTTTTCATAATGACCTCCGAATAGAGCCATGCCACGCGTCATTGCGAGGGCTTGGTATGATCACAATGGCAAACGTTGCGCATGTCGTCGGTGCGCTGTCGCGCATAGGTCGTAAAGTATTTTCGGGTCCGCGTGATCCGCCTCCTCCAGTCTGTGCGCTACCGCACAGACTGGGCCGCGCATCTGAATAGAATGCAACTAACTGTGAGGTTTCACTAATCCCAAGGATGGTAATGATGTCCAAGCCCCCCAAGCCAAAGCAGAACCATTTGCTGAATGCCCTGCCTGCGGAAGTGTTTGACCGCCTGCTGCCGAAGCTTGAGCTGGTGCCCATGCCCCTTGGCATGGTGCTTTACGAATCCGGCGACACCATGCGCCATGTCTATTTCCCCACCAATTCCATCGTCTCGCTTCTCTACGTCATGGAGAACGGCTCCTCCGCCGAGATTTCCGTGGTGGGCAACGAGGGCGTCATCGGCGTGGCCTTGTTCATGGGCGGGGAAAGCACCTCCAGCCGGGCCATAGTGCAGAGCGCGGGCCACGCCTACCGTCTGCTCGGGCAGACCTTCAAGGACGAGTGCAGCCGCCACACCGGGCTGCTGCTGCTGATGCTGCGCTACACCCAGGCGCTCATCACCCAAATGGCCCAGACTGCGGTGTGTAACCGCCACCATTCAATCGACCAGCAGCTGTGCCGCTGGCTGCTGCTTTCCCTCGACCGGCTGTCGGACAACCAGCTGAGCATGACCCAGGAGCTTATCGCCAACATGCTCGGCGTCCGGCGCGAGGGCGTCACCGAGGCCGCAGGCAAGCTGCAAAAGCTGGGGGTCATCGAATACAGCCGCGGGCACATCGCCGTGCTGGACCGCCCCAGGCTCGAGGCGCTGTGCTGCGAGTGCTACGCGGTGGTCAAAAAAGAGACCGACCGCCTGCTGCCGTATCTGGCTCCCGTCTAGAGGCTGTGAGGGTTTAAAACGCGGGAGCCGCGCATAGGGCGGGGCGGCCTGCCTTTATTCCGGTTGGCCTCTCGGTTCGTCCTTGTCGGCGGTTTCCGTGGCCGGGGGCTTTGCGCGCGCGGCTGCGGCAGCCAGCAGCAGCCCCGCCAGCATGATCGTAATGAGCTCCATTCGTTCTTCCACCTTCTTGGCTGCATATTCCTGGAACTACGCGCGGAACGGCGAACCCCGCGCCGCGCGGCCTGTTGTGCCGGAATTACGACGTGAGCCCCTTGGTGCGCACGCCCTTGACCCCGCGCACGTTCTGCGCCAGCTCGATCGCCAGGGCGCGTTCCGCCCCGCTCTTGACCTTGCCGGTCAGGGTGACGATGCCGCTATTGGTGCTGACGGCGATATCGGAGCCGGAGACATTGCTGGAGTAGAGGAAAGTGGACTTCACCTTGGTCGTTATCCAACTGTCGGAGATGTCGGTTCCGGCCTTTTGCTGGGTGCCTTCCAAGGGGCTGGCCAACAGCGGCTTGATCCCGGTGACCACAAGCTGATTATCCACCGAGGAAACGCCCCGCGTATTCTGCGCCAGGCGGCCCGCCAACTCCTTGGCCGCGCCGCTGTCGGCGTTGCCGCTCAAAGTCACCTTGCCGGCCTTGGTCGTTATCCTGCTTTCCAGGCCGTCGGTGTTTTTGCTCCACACCAGCTTGGACCTGATGGCGGCGGTGATGGCGCTGTCGTCGATGATCTCGGCGTAGCTGCGGTCCGTGGCTGACTTGGGCGGCACGTAATCGGCCTGGACCACGATCCTGTTGTCCACGTCCTTGATGCCCTCAACGCCGAGGGCGATCTCCGTGGCCAGCTCCTTGTTGACGGCTTCCTCAACCGTGCCGGACAAGGTGGCCTTGCCCTTGAGAACAGCCACGCCGATGTTGTTGGCGCGCAGGTAGGGGCTCAGGGCGTAGGTCGTCCAAATCTGGCCTTCCTGGCGCGCATCGGCGATTGTTTGGGCATTCGAATCCCCCAGGCCGCTGCAACCTGTTGCAGCCAGCGACAAGGCCAGGCCAGAGGCGAGCATCAATTTTCTGGAACATGCGTTCATACGGTACTCCGTGTGGTGAAAGGTGATGAAGCGAGGGCGGCTGCGCCCGGTTCTGCCGGGAAGGCCGGGCCCCGGTGGTGAGGCTTCCGGCTTGGCGGGAAAGCAGATGCCGACCGCCCGACTGCGCTTGGCGTTAATAGCTTTCAACAAAGCTCTTGATCAGCTTCTGGGCCGCGCCAGGCCTGAGGCACGCGCCAAACCGGGCTTCCCGCCTGCGTTCCGTCACGCTTGCGCCCGGCGCTTCTTCCGCCCGCTGTTTCCACTGGGCTGCGGGCAAAACAGGCTGCGCCCGACTCGTCGCGCCTCCGGTCTCGCAGGGAAAGCACATGCTAGCCACGCTCCTTGTCTGCTCCGCCAGCGGTCGGCGGCGCGGCATGAAGCGAGTTGTACCAGGCCTGCGGTATGGTCATGATCTTGAAAGGCCCCTTGGGAATTCTCGCCGGGGCTGTTTCCTGTCTTGCCGGGCGTGAGGACGTTTGCGCCCCGGCGTCGGCGCTGCTCGCGCCTTCCAGGGCGTCCGTGTCCTTCACGCCAGTGCCCGCAGCGCCAAGCGGATGCGCGTGGGCCTTGTGGTTTTGCTGCGCGGGAAGGCCTATGGTGTTTCGTGCGGTGGGGGTGTTCATGTCTGGCCTCCAGTTGTAGCCGTGGCTCGTGAAATCGCGAGTCCTCGGTATTCTGACAATGGCCGGGAACCATGAGCGTGTCGGTGCGCTGTCACGCATACTGCGCCACATTTTCCGCCGCCGCTGCTTCTGCTTCCTCAAAGAGATGCTTCCTTATGCGCGACAGCGCACCGACTGGCTGCACTTTCTCGTCCATCCTCCAGACCATGGCTCTTCCCTTTTTTGGGGGGTGCCGGTTTCCCCAGCGCAAAGCGGAGCAGGCGAGGCACAACATTTAGAATCAGCGGCCTTTCTGGGCAGTCTGGCTCGGCACCCCGGTGAACGGGTGCTTTCAGCAAGGCAGCCGGGCATCCGTTGCGCGCGCGTCAACTGCCTTGGAGGTAACGACATGAGCAAGCAAATAGTTGCCAGCACAGTGCTGGAAGGCCACCTGAAGGCCCTTGAAAGCGATGACGGCATGCTGCGCCAAAGCGCCAGGGAGGCCCTTGTGGCCCTGGGCGGCAAGGCCGTCGGCCCGCTGGCGCGGGCCTTGGAAAACGCCAAGTCGAAGCAGGTGCGCTGGGAAGCGGCCAAGGCCCTTGGAGCCATCGGCCAGGTCAGAGCCATTCCGGCCCTGGTTGCGGCGCTGGAAGACAGCGACTCGGACGTCATCTGGCTGGCAGCCGAGGCCTTGAGCGACTTTGGCCAGGAGGCCTGGCCCGCGCTTTTGAAGGCCCTGGTGCTGGAGGGGACCGAGTCCGTGCTCTTGCGCAAGGGCGCGCACCACGTGTTCGCCAATCAGACCGAAAGCAAAGGCCAGGGAGCGCTGGCGGCGCTGCAGGCCGCGCTGGAGGACGGCGCCCTGCCCGAGGCCGCGCCCATGGCCGCCGGTGAACTTTTGATGCTGCTGGGCGCGCGCCAAGTCTCGGCCGCACCAGTTGCAACAGCCTAAAAGAACGAACAGGAGCATTGCATGGAAGGACTCCTTCTCTTGGTTTTCATCGGGCTTGTCGCCGGTTGGCTTGCCGGGGTTTTGGTAAAGGGCGGCGGCTTCGGCGTCCTGGGCGACATCGTGGTGGGCATTCTTGGCGCAGTCATCGGCGGGTATCTCTTCGGGGTTGTGGGCATTGGCGGAAGCGGCCTGCTCGGTCAGATACTCGTGGCCACCGTGGGCGCGATACTGCTGATCTTCGTCTTGCGCCTCATCCGCAGAGTGTAGCCGCGCGAGCGCAAGGGCGCGCAAGAAAAGCAGCCTTGTTTCCGGGAATGGCGCACCGGCCAGCAAGCCATGGCGGCCCCCTCGCAAATTCTGTCACATTTCAAACAAACGCATGCATCTTTAACCCCATAGGAGCACAAAATGACACTGTACAAGCGCATTACCCTGCTGTGCCTCACCGTCATGCTGGCCTTTGTTTTTGGTTGCGCGGCAACCTCCACCAGGGAAGGCACCGGCGGCTACATCGACGATTCCGCAATCACGGCCAAGGTCAAGTCCGGCCTGCTGGGCGAGCCCGGCATGAACTCCAACGACATCCAGGTTGAGACCTTCAAGGGCGTTGTGCAGCTTTCCGGCTTCGTCTCCTCCGCCGCGCAGATCAATACCGCCGTGGCCATTACCCGCAAGGTCGATGGCGTACGCGACGTGCGCAGCAACATGGTCGTTAAGGGCCAGCAGTAAGCCCAATGGCATAAACGCCTTCGCCGTGCCGGGCAGTCGCCCTCCTCCAACACAGCCCAGGCGCGGCGCTGCGGCCTCCCTCTTTCCACAGGGGAGGGAGGCCGCAGCCAACAGCAGTTCGACCACCGGCAACAACACAGGAGCATTGGCATGAAGGCAAGCACCAAGGACAAAGTTGCAGGCAAGCTGCACGAGGTTTCCGGCAAGGTGAAGGAAGTGGTGGGCAAGGCCCTGGATAACCACGAGATGGAGATAAAGGGCAAGGCCGAGAACATGGCCGGAAAGCTCCAGCAGAAGGCTGGCGAGATAGAGACCGTGGCAGGAAAATAGCGGCGGTGCGGCGCTTGTTCGCCGCGAAGTGGATTGGCCGCGCCCGGCAACCTGTAACGTCAGAGGGTCAAATGAAAAAGAACTTATACTTTGCGATGCTTGCACTTATGGGGCTGCTGCTCTTCAGCGCGGGCTCCGCGTGCGCCCAGGCGGCCATGGAAAACTCCGACCCGGACATCGACGGCAAGGTTTGGACGCACTCGACGGATTCCGACAAGCGGGCCTTCCTGCTTGGCGTCAGCAACGCCGTTGTCCTTGAGTACCACATTCGCACCAAGCACTCTGAGGAGCCGTCCCGCTTCGTCAAGGGCTGGGTAGGAGCCTTCAAGGAGGCCCGCTGGTCCGAAATGGTGAGCAGGATTGACGCCTACTACGCGAACAACCCCACCAAGCTGCACAGAAATGTGCTCGACGTGGTCTGGCACGAGATGATCGCGCCCAACTGGAAGAACTAGAGGTCATTATGAAAACAGCATTCATCGCCGCGTTGTTGGTCATGTGCTTGGGCTTTTCCGCCTGCACGCAAATGACGAAGACCCAGCAGGGAGCCTTGTCCGGCGGCGCCATCGGCGCTGGCGCGGGCCTTGGCATCAGCGCGCTCACCGGCGGCTCGCTCGGTGTTGGCGCACTTATTGGCGGCGGCCTGGGAGCCGTTGCTGGCGGCCTGTACGGCAATCAGAAGGACGGCCAGAAGTAGACGGCGATAGCCACCGCGCTCTCGGCTTGGGCAGCTGCCTTGAACGGGCGCCGTCAGCCGACAGAGGGCACGTGGTTGGGCCGGGCGACCAGGGCGGGGAGAACACACCCGCCCTGCCGGTCGCCCTTGCGTTTTCATGCCATTCCACCAAAACGCTTCCACCAGAGCAGGGCCCGCGCATGCGCCATGATTTTCGCATCCTTCTTGTGCTGGCCGCGGCGCTGCTGCTTGCGCTTCCAGAGCGCACCCTGCACGCCGCCGAACCCCAACAGTCCGCCAGCACGGCGTCCACCCTCATCCTTACGGAAGAGAACGACTACTTCGCCGGCACGGACAACCACTATACCAATGGCCTCAAGCTTTCCTGGGTTTCCGGCGACATCAAGAAGTACGCCGAGGACGAGCGCCTGCCGGAGTTCGTGTTGCCTTACCTGCGCATTCTGCCCTTTGTGAACGAGCCGGGGCAACAATACAACGTGGCGCTTTCCCTGGGGCAAAACATGTACGTTCCCCGGGACACCTGGAGCGGGGCCGCACAGCCCGACGACAGGCCCTTTGCCGGCTGGAGCTACATATCTCTGGCCCTGCACGCCAAAACGGCAACCCAGCTCGACACCTTTGAGACGAGCATCGGCGTTGTGGGGCCCTCGGCCCTGGCCGAGGAAACCCAAAACAACTACCACGCGCTCATGGGCTTTGAACGCGTTCGGGGTTGGGGCCGCCAACTGCACGACGAGCCGGGCCTCGTGCTTTCCTGGCAGCGCACACTGCGCTCCGCGCGGCTGGACCTGGGCCGTGACGTTGCCTGGGACCTTCTGCCCCATGTGCGGGCCACGGCGGGTAACGTGCAGACCCACGCAGCCGCCGGTTTCGAAACGCGCCTGGGCTACCGGCTGCCGTGGGATTTCGGCACCTCCCTCATTCAGCCTGGCGGTGGGGTAAGCGCGCCAGCCGATTCCGATGATCCCCGTCTGCGGGCGGACACCGATTTCGGCCTGCACCTCTTTGCCGGAGCCGAGGGCCGCGCGGTGGCGCGCAACATCTTCCTCGACGGCAATACCTGGGAGGACAGCGCCAGTGTCTCAAAGAAGGTCTTCGTTGCGGATCTTATGGGCGGCATTGGTCTGGTATTGGGACGGGCCAAGCTGACCTACACGCACGTGTACCGCACAGAGGAATTTTACGGGCAGAAAGGAGGGCAACTGTTCGGGTCCGTCAGTCTGTCCGTCACGTTCTAGATGTGGAGTTGCAAGACGTTGTTCACAACCCGTCCGGGTCGGCTGATGGGCGTTTTTTTGTGTTGTAACGCAGAGTTATTTCACTAAAAATGTATTTGCTGAGCCAGCGGGGCAACTCGCTGGCTCTTTTGCGTGGGCGGGGCAGCTGGGGCGCCACAGGGCAAAGACTTTCGTTGCAGGTGCTGACACAGAGCTTGAACAAGGCGCGAGGCCTGTTTCATTCGTATCGCGTGCCGCTTGTCCCCGGGAGCGCCAAACAGTTGCGGGCTTGTATTCTTTGCCGCTCGATCTGAGAATTCTTCAGCATGCGTGAAGCTAAACTTTTTATATAAAATATGTCTGCGCGATAGTGCACGTAGAATGGCTTGTGTGATTGCCCCGAGTTCCTGCGGCCTTCACTGTATTCCGTGGAAGGACGAGCGCGCGGGCCTGGCTTGCATGCATATGCGCGACAGCGCACCGACGCGCTGCACAAGTTCCTTCATCCTCTCGACTATGGCCCTTCCCTTATCTGAAGCAGTGCATTTGACGGCGCGACTCAAAGCAGACGAGCCGGGCAGCCTCGCTCTGGCGACAGGCCCCGTGAGCAAAAGACCACAGCGGTCTGTCCCACGGGTGGCTTTATAAAATTTGAGTTGCGCCGCCGTTGTCGCCTCCGAATTCGTTTGGACGCGGCGAGCCTGCCTCCCCCTCCACGGAGAAGGAGGCAAATGAGGGCCGTTGCGCCCGCTTTTACAAAGGAAACGATGATGTTTGACCTTCCCGCACAGTTCGATGCCGCGTCACCGCACAATCATGTCGCCCTTGCCATGCTGCTCCTTGCCCCAGCGCTGTGGTGGCATTGCACCCATCGGCTTGCTTTGGCCGAGAGCATCGGGCCGGAGCGTCTTGTGTGGGAACTGCTGCCGCCGGCAAACGCCCCTCCCGGCTCCGCAGGGGGCCGCAGATGAATTTCGCCTACCTAGGGCGCCTGCCCCACGCCGACCCTTTGTACGGATACCTGCAGCACGAGATCCTGCCACAGCTCGGCGTGCCCGCCCACGCCCCGCAAATCCGCGTCTTCCAGTCCGCCTGCTCCCGCAACGTGTACCTGTATGAGGAAAAGCGCAGCGGCGCGCGGGTCATCGGCAAGTTCTACCCCGCGCACCACGACACCTTCGGCCAAGCCTTGGAAACAGGGCGGACCGAATTCAACAACCTCGACTTTCTGCGCTCCAGCGGTTTCGCCCATGCGCCGCACTACGTGGTGCGGCCCCTGGGCTTCAATGCCGATCTGAACGGCCTGCTGGTGATGGAATACCTCGACGGCGACGTGCTGGGCACGATCATCAACGATGCGATCTTCCTGGGCCGACGCGACAGGCTCTTCCGCAAGCTCACCGCCCTGGCCTGGTTTCTGGCCACGTTGCATGGCCGCACGGCCAGGGACTGGCCGGTGACCTTCTCCGACCCCTGCGAGTACATGGGGCGGCTCATCACCTCCCTCACCGTCACGCGGGGCCTGGGGCCGGAGCTGGCCGGAGAGCTTTACGCCCTGCGCGAGGCCTGGCGCGCGCAAGCAGTCATGTGGGAGGACCGCGCGGTGCTGGTGCATGGCGACGTCACCCCCTCCAATTTTTTGTTCGGCCGGGGCAAAAGCGTCATGGCCATCGACCTGGAGCGCATGCAATGGGCCGACCGCGCATTCGACCTGGGCAGGCTCTGCGGCGAGCTCAAGCATTTCTTCTGCCAGGGCATGGGCGACCCGGCTGCGGCAGAGCCCTTCATCGGCCACTTCCTGTGGGAATACTGCTGCCACCAGCCGGACCGCGAGCGCGCCTTTGCGGCCATCACCCGGCGCGTGCCCTTCTACCTCGGCATTACCTTGCTGCGCATCGCCCGAAATTCCTGGATCGCCCCGGACTATCGCTGGCGTCTCGTAGAGGAAGCCAAACAAACACTGAGGGCATTGCCATGAACGTAAAGGCCATCATCTTCGACCTCAACGGCACCCTCATCAACATCCACACGGATGAAGGCTGCGAGGAGATCTACCGCGGCATCAGCCATTTCCTGACCTACCAGGGCATACGCATCCATCGCTGGGACTTGCGCGATGAATACTACGAAATCATGGACGCCCAGCGCAGCGCCAGCACCGAGGACTTCCCCGAGTTCGACGCTGTGGCCCTGTGGCGCGAGCTCTTACATCGCAGGCCCGAAGCCTGCCAGGCCCTGCCGGAGGAGAAGCTGCGCGTGCTGCCCCTGGTGCTGGCGGAAATGTACCGGGGCATCTCGCGCTTCCGCCTGCGGCTCTACCCGGAAGTCAACAGCATCCTCGACGACCTGGCGGGGCGCTACAGGCTGGCCGCGCTTTCGGATGCGCAAAGCGCGTGGGCCGTGCCGGAAATGCGCGCCCTGGGCATCGTGCACTATTTCAACCCCATCATCGTTTCCGGCGACTACGGCTTTCGCAAGCCGGACCGGAGAATCTTCCGGGCGGCGCTGAACGGCCTGGGCCTGGAGCCCAGCGACGTGCTGTTTGTGGGCAACGACATGTTTCGCGACGTTTACGGAGCCAAGCAGCTCGACATGAAGACGATATACTTTTCATCAAACCAGGGGCGAAACAGATCGGAAAGAGCGGAGCCAGACTACATCATCCATCAGTTTGCGGATCTCCCCAAGGCCATCGCGTTCCTTGAAGAACGCGAATAGGGCGAAGCCCGGCGAAAAGGCCGAAGCGCTACGCGTTTTTGTTTGGAGTGAATGGATGCAACGTTTTGGAAATGCCACAGAGGGGCACCGCAATGCATGACATCGTCTGGTTTGTGCTGATTGGGCTGGCAACGGGCCTGCTGGCGCGCACGCTGATGAAGGGCGGAAAGTTCGGAGTTCTTGGAGACGTCTTCGTCGGCATCCTTGGCGCGGTTCTCGGCACCCTGCTGTTCCGTCTTACCCTTGATGAGGCCGGAGGATTCTGGGCCTCGGCCATTGTGGCCCTGGGCGGGGCGACATTGCTGGTTTTGGATCTGCGGCTGCTCCAGAAAAGCTTTGCGGAGCGGTTCGTGCCGGGGGCCTTTCGAACGCGTTGCCCCTTTGTTGTAAAAAGCGCTCCGCCTGTGTCCCAGCAGCCGGGCGCGGGCCCGGAGCCCACCCGCGTGTGCGGCCCGGGGGAATCTGACGGGACGGTTCAAGGCATAACCCAGTGCACCAGAAGCAACCTGTATCGTTCACCCTAACCAACACTGTATGTCATTTTTCAAGGAGCAATTCTATGCTGTTGCGCAAAAGTTTTTCCCTGCTGTGTCTCGTGGCGCTTATGGCCGTGGCCTTTGGCTGTTCCTCCACAGAAACCAAAGAGGGCACCGGCGAGTACATGGACGATGCCGCCGTTACCGCCAAGGTGAAGGCCGAGATTCTCCAAGCGCCTTCGCTGAAGTCCTCTGAAATCAACGTCGAGACCTTCAAGGGCATTGTGCAGCTCTCCGGTTTCGTCGGCTCCCAGGCCGAGATCGCCACCGCCGCCGAAACGGCCCGCAAGGTCAAGGGCGTCACCGAAGTGCGCAACGACGTGAAGATCAAGAGCGCCGGCACTGCGACCAAGGAAGGCGCGGGCGAGTTTGTCGACAACGCCGCCATAACCGGCAAGGTGAAGGCCGAACTGCTCAAGGATTCGAGCCTCAAGTCTGCGGAAATCAGCGTGGAGACCTTCAAGGGCGTTGTGCAGTTGACCGGTTTTGTCGGCAACCAGGCCGAGGCCGATACTGCGGCGAAGTTGGCTTCCAAGGTCGAGGGCGTGAAGAGCGTCAAGAACGACATCCGCATCAAGGGCAACCAGTAGGACGAAGCGAACGGCGGCCTCCCCCCGGCCAGAGGGTTTGGGGGGGCTGCTCTCGCAAAGGGAGGTTTCGACCATGTCGCTGGGCACCATCATTCTCATCGTTCTCGTGCTGGCGTTGCTTGGGGTCATCCCCATCTGGCCGCACAGCCGCACCTGGGGCTACGGCCCCAGCGGGGGCTTCGGCCTCATCGCCATCATTCTTGTGGTCCTGCTGCTTACGGGAAGGTTGTAGCCAACACGCGTTGAACACCCTGTAGCGTCACAGGAGAAAGATCATGAAGTCGAGCACCAAGGACAAAGTCGAAGGCAAGCTGCACGAAATCTCCGGCACGGTGAAGGAGGCCGCAGGCAAGGCCACCGGCAACCACGAATTGGAGATCAAGGGCAAGGTGGAGCAGTTGAACGGAAAGACGCAGCAGAAGGTTGGCGACATCAAGACCGTCGTCGGCAAGTAGCAGGTCGTTGCGCGGCGATTCTTCCCGCCGCGCAACGCACTCATCATTTCAGTTGCGCGTAACCGGCACCGGGGCAACGTCAGGAAGCAGGGCGGCAAAGCGTCGTCGTGTACCCGGACCATGCCCGGCGGGCGGGTCAGGCGCCCGTCCAAGGGCGTTGCCCGCGTGGAGTCTTTCAGGAACCAACAGGATGGATATGGCAAAGATACTCATCGTTGAAGACAACGAAAAGAACAGGATGCTGCTCAGAGACATTCTGAACCACCACGGCCACGAGGTGCTTGAGGCCGTCAACGGTCGCGAGGGCCTGGACATGGCCCGGGAACACCTGCCGCAGCTCATCTTCATGGACATTCAGATGCCGGTGATGAGCGGGCTCACCGCCGGCGAGGCGCTGAAATCGGACGCGCGCACCAGGAACATCAAAACCGTGGCCCTCACCGCATTCGCCATGAAGGGCGACCGGGAGCGGATACTGGCCAGCGGTTTTGACGAGTACATGTCCAAGCCGCTGGACACGCGGAGGCTGCCCCAACTGGTTGCAGAACTCATCGGGGGGACATAGCCATGGCCGCCGCAGTCATTCTGTGCGTGGACGACGAGAAAAACAACCGCGACCTGTTGCGGGCCGTGCTTGTGCCGCGTGGTTTCGAGGTGGTGGAGGCGGCGGACGGCCCCAGGGCGCTGGCCGCTGCCCTGGAATACCAGCCGAGCCTGATCCTTTTGGATGTTCTGCTGCCGGGCATGGATGGCTACGCCGTGTGCCGGGCCCTCAAGGAGGACCCTGCGACCCAGAGCATCCCGATCATCATGGTCACCGCGCTCATGGCCAAGGCCGACCGCATCAAGAGCATCGAGGCCGGGGCGGACGACTTCTTGTCCAAGCCCTTCGACAAGGTCGAGATCCTCGCACGGGTCAACATGCTGCTCAAGGTGAAGGATTTGGGCGACCGCCTCAAGGGCGCTTATGCCAACATCAGCCAGATCACCACCTTTGGCCGGGCCATCGCCAGAACCTACGACCCCCTCAAGTTCGACCTGCTGCGGGCCTTGGACAAGGTGGTGGAGCTCACCATCGGCCACGCGGTGACCCCGGACAAGCCCACCCAGGTGTTGGCGGGGCTCAACATCGGCGGCAAGGCCTGGCGCTGGTACAGCTATGCGCACGGCACGAGCAAGCTGCAACGGGCCATGCTGAAGCTCAACCTCGAAGCCTTCCTGACCCTGCCGGAGGGCAAGTCGGCGCGGGTGGTCTCCTTTTCCGGGCCGGAGCTGGAGGGCGAAGAAATAAGGCGCGTGGTGACGAAGCTCAAGGAAAGCCAGATACTGGTGCACAACATGCTCTGCTTCTTGAGCGACGACCTGTGCCTGCTGGTTCTTAACTACCAGCGTTCCATAACCCGCTACGACGCCGACGTGATCAACGCCATTGTTACGCACACGCTGCTGCTCAAAACAATCTACGTGCAGATGAACGAGGTCTCCGGCGCCTTTGACTACAGCCTGCAAGCCCTGGCCCGCGCCTCGGAGGTCAACGACGAGGACACCGGCAACCACATCCACCGCGTGGGCGAATACAGCGCGCTGTTGGCCAGGGAGCTGGGCCTGCCGGGCAAGTTCATCCGCTCCATCCGGGTGCAGGCCCTGACCCACGACGTGGGCAAGATCCACATTCCCCCCGCCATCCTGCTCAAGCCGGGCATGCTGACCCCGGAAGAGTACGAGGTGATGAAGCTGCACCCCCAATACGGCGCCATGATTCTGGGCGACAACGCCCGCCTGGCAATGGCCCACAACATCGCGCTCAACCACCACGAGCGGTGGAACGGCTCGGGCTATCCGGCGGGGCTCTCCGGTGAGGCCATACCCCTGGAGGCCAGAATCGTCGCCGTGGCCGACCAGTACGACGCCCTGCGCAACGCGCGGGTGTACAAGCTGCCCTTCGATCATGTCACGGCGATGCACGTGATGACCCAGGGCGACGACAGGACCAGGCCCGGGCATTTCGATCCCCATGTTCTTGCGGCTTTCCAACACATCGCCAGCACCTTCGAGGAGACCTATGAGCGCCTCAGAGACACCTTTGAACACGCCTATGAACCCTTCCCTCCCGCAACCTGAGCGCGGTCGCGCTGTGCTCTCGGAGCGCGAGCAGGAAAAGCGGCATCAGCGCATCCATGATCTGACGCCGGTGCTCACCTACACCCGCAAGCCAGGTGGCGACCATGATTTCACTTCCGCCTGCGGAAACACAGGCGGCGTGTTCGGCTGGGAGCCGGACAGGTTGGTGTCGGAGCGTGCGTTCTGGCGCGTGGGGCTGCACCCGGACGACGCGCCGTTGGCCGCCCAGGCTCTGGCAAGCCTGCCAGCGCGCGGCGAGTGCTCCATGGAATACAGGCTGCGCCCCGGCGAGGGCGAATACTCGTGGTTCCTCGACACCATGGCCCTGGTGCGCAACGCCAAGGGCGAACCCGTAGAGATCATAGGCTATCTGCTGGACATCTCCCGGTCCAAGAGGCTGGAGCTTGAGCTGCGGGAGGAGCTTCTCGCGGCCAGGGCGGCCAGCCAGGTCAAAAGCGAATTTCTGGCCAACGTGAGCCACGAGCTGACCACCCCGCTGAATGCCGTTATCGGCTTTTCCGAGGTGCTGCAGGACCGCTACTTTGGCGAACTGACGGAGAAGCAGGACGAGTACGTGACCACAATCCGGGATTCCGGGCTGCGGCTGCTGGCCCTGCTTACCGATATTCTCCAGCTGGCCAAGCTCGACGCCGGGGATTTGAACCTGGACCTTGATCCGGGCTCACCGGCCGGGCTCGTGCGGGCGGCGGTGGAGATGCTGCGGGAAAAAGCCCTGCGCCACAACATCACCATGGAGCTGGACCTGGGGCCGGAGCTGGAGCCTGAGACCTCCCTGGACCAAGCGAAGTTCCGGCAGGTGCTGTTCGTGCTGCTGGGCAATGCCGTCAAATTCACCCCGGAGGGCGGCAAGGTCCGCGTGAGCGGGCACAGGGTTTGGAAGAGCGGGGCAGAGATGCTGGAACTCAGCGTCGAGGACTCCGGCCCCGGCATTCCGGCGGACTTCGCCCCGCGTCTGTTCACGCCCTTTTCCAAGCAAGAGGCCGCCCACGCCCCGGCCCCGCAGGGCGCCGCCCTGGGCCTGGCGCTGGCCCGCAGGCTGGCGCGCCTGCAAGGCGGCGACGTGGTGCTGGCGAGCACGTCCGGCCTTGGCAGTCGTTTGGAGTTCCGTCTGCCTGTGCGCCCAGTATCCGCTGGAGAAGATGACGCCACCACCCCGTACCCGGCCCCAGCCCCAGGAGCATGAACATGTGGAGTTTGGAACGCAAAATTGTGCTCAGCGCCTGCCTGGTGCTGCTGGTGGCCATTGGACTGGGAACCCTTGCCTGGCGTTCTTCAGTCCGGGCCGATGAGGCTTCGGGCTGGGTCGAACATACCTACAAGGTGCTGTCCGACATTGAGGCAGGACAACGGGCCCAGGATCAGATCATGGCGAATCTGCAAGGCTATCTCCTCACCGGCGACAGGAAGCAACTGCTGCACCGCGACGAGGTTTGGGAGCAATGGCAGCGGATTCTCGTAAGGCTTCAGCAGTCCACTGCGGACAATCCGAAGCAGCAAGAACGCCTGCAGGAGGTTCAGCAGTCGCTCGACAGCAGAATGGCGGCCTCGCGGGGGATTGAGGACATCTACCGGCGCGGGAAGATGGCGGATTTGCTGGGGGTCGTGAGCGACGGCACAGTAGTCGGCGACAAGCTCGACAAGCTGCTGCACGAGATGCGCCGCGAAGAGCACCAGCTGCTGGAGGAACGCAAGGCGCTGGAGGCGGGCAGAAGCTGGAACACCCGTCTTGTGCTCCTCGCCCTGCTGAGCATCATCACCGCGTTTCCGCTCTTCACCCTGCTGCGTCTGCGGCGCGAATACCAGCTCCGGCAGAGAGTGGAGGCCGAGCGCGCCACGCTCACGGACATCATGGAAGCCACGCCGGACATCCTGACCATCGCCGGACTCGACGGCCGCGTGAGCTACCTGAACCCGGCGGGGTGCGCCAAGCTGGGCCTGAACACCCTGAAACCTGGGGAAAGCTTCCCCATCGCCAGAATCAAGCCGGCCTGGTCGCTGGAAAAGCTTGAGGCAGAGATCATTCCCATGGCCCTCAAGCTTGGCTCCTGGACCGGGGACGGGGCGTTTCTTTCTCCCACCGGGCAGGAGATCCCCGTATCGCAGGTGGTCATTGCCCATCGCTCGCCCCTCGGGGTCACCATCTCCACCATCGCCCGCGACATAAGCGCCGCGCGGCAAACCGAGCAGGTGCTGGCCGAGGCGGGCAAGTTCGAACTGACCCACGGCAAGGTGCTCGACATCTTCAACGCCTCCTTCGACCGCAAGGAGATTTTGCAGGGCACCCTGGACGCCCTGGCGGAAAAGCACCCGTTCCCCGTTTCCGCCGTTTACTTGTACGACGAGTGGACTGGCGTGCTGCACCGCGAGGCGGCGCGGGGCGTTCCGGCCAGTCTCGCGCAGGACATCGCCGAGGGGGAAGGCCTGGTGGGCCAGGCCGCGCAGGAGAACCGGAGCATCTGGGTCGATGACCTGGACCCGCGCAACACCCTGGTCATCGAGACCGGCCTGTTCCCCCTCAAGCCCAAGGCCTTGCTGGTCACACCCATCGTCTACCAGGAACGCCGCCAGGGCGTGCTGGTGCTGGCCGCCACGCGCCAGCTTTCCGAGCGTGAACGCGCATTCGTGGACCGTTTGGCCGGGCAGCTGGGCGTCGCCCTGCACAACCTGAAGCTCTTTGACGAGATGAAGCTTTTGTCCGATCAGCTGCGCATACGCGGCGAGGAGATCAACACCAAGAACGGGCAGCTTGAGGAGGCCGACCGCCTGAAGTCGGAGTTTTTGGCCAACATGTCCCACGAGCTGCGCACCCCGCTCAACTCCATCATCGGCTTTTCCGAGGTGCTTTTAGACGGCCTGCGCGGAGAGCTTGCGCCTGGGCAGAAGCAGTACGTGGAGCAGGTTCTCGAAAGCGGGCGGCATTTGCTCTCGCTCATCAACGATATTCTGGACCTGTCCAAGGTGGAGGCGGGCCGCATGGAGCTGGACCTTGAGCCCTTGGAGATCAGCACGGTTCTGTGCGACAGCCTGTCCATCGTCATGGAGAAGGCGGGGGCGCACAGCGTTGACCTGCGCTGCGAGCCCGCCCTGGGCCTGGGCCTGCTGCAGGCCGACGCCCGGAAGGTTAAGCAGATACTCTTCAACCTGCTCTCCAACGCCGTGAAGTTCACCCCGGAGGGCGGCGCGGTGCGCTTGCTTGCCCAGCGAGTGGGCGCAGAACAGGCCGCCCGCCCCCTGCCAAACGGCATGCGCACCCCGCTGCCGCAGCAGCAAGGCCAGGAATTCCTTGAGATAGAGGTGACGGACACCGGCATCGGCATTCCGGTGGAGGGCCTGCCAAGGCTCTTCCAGCCCTTCAGCCAGTTGGAGAGCGGCATCTCGCGCACCCACGAGGGAACCGGGCTGGGCCTGGCCATGGTGCGCAAGCTGGCGGAGCTGCACGGCGGCGGCGTGGGCGTGCAAAGCGAGGAAGGCAAGGGCAGCAGCTTCATCGTATGGCTGCCCTACGGCCTGGAACAGACCCTGCACGGCCAGCCTGCGCAGGCAAACCCCAGGCGGCAAGTGAAGGAGGGCAGGTTCCGGGCGCTGGTGGCCGGAGCCTTTGCCGAAAGCGCGGAGCCCCTGCTGCAGATGCTCGCGACCGAGGGGTTGGAGGCCGTCCGCGCGGGCAGCCTTGAAGGAGCGGCGGACTTCGCCAGCGAATTCAGCCCCCATGTCGTGTTCCTGGATGCGCAGTCCCCGAGGGCCGCCGTGACGGCGTTCGTGGCGCGCTTCAAGGCCATTCCCGCCTTGGCGCACATCCCCGTGGTCTGTTTGTCCGACGCGGCCGATGAGCATCTGGTCATGGAGCTTGGCGCCACCCTGCTGCTGGCCAAGCCCCTTACGCCCGAGGGCATCGGGCGGGCCTTGCTGGCGCTCGGTCTGCAGGGCGGCGGCAAGCAGACTCCCAAGGTTCTGGTTGTCGATGACGACCCAAAGGCGCTGGAGATTCTCTCCACCCTGTTGCAGGGCCGGGGCTTCACCGTGGAGCGGGCCTATGGCGGCAGGGAGGCCATCGACATCGCCCGGCGAGAGCTGTTCGACCTGATTCTGCTTGACCTGATGATGCCTGAGGTTTCGGGTTTTGATGTGGTGCAGGCCCTCAAGGGCCGGGCGGACACGGCGGCCATTCCCATCCTGGCGCTTACGGCCAAGCGCTTGACCAGTGCGGACCGGGCCAAACTCAACGGTTTGGTGGCAAGGGTGATGGAGAAGACGGAGTTCAAGCCGGAAACGTTCATCGCTGAAGTATACCATGCGCTGATGCTGAGCCGTGCAGGCGGCAAGGAAGATTCCGAGTGAGCCCCATCCTGCGCCTGCCTGCGCGGGGCAGGTTTAGGCGCAAGCCGCGTTTCTGCCGAGCACCTCCGCAAGCTCCTGTATGCCGAAGGGCTTTGGCAGATGGTCGTTCATGCCCGCCAGGATGAATCGCTCCCGGTCTCCCGTCATGGCGTAAGCGGTCATGGCGATGATGGGAATATGCGCATCAAACAACTGCGAGCTGTCGGTCCTTATCCTTCTGGTGGCCTCCAGTCCATCCATTACGTTCATCTGCACATCCATCAGCACGCAGTCGTACACGCCGCAACGCAGCGAGGCCAGCGCCTCGCCGCCATGATTGGCCGTGTGGACCTTGTGCCCCAACTTGCGCAGCATTGTCTCTTCGCTCATCTGGCTGATCTCGTCGTCTTCCACCAGCAAAATGCGCAAGGATTTTCCTGGGCTTGCAACCTGGGCCGGAGCTTCCGGCTCCTGGTCCGGTTGGGGTTGGGCCAGGCCGAGGGGGAGCATGACGTATATGCTGGTTCCGGCGTCTTCCGCGCTCTCGATGGTGATGGTGCCGCCCATGGCCTCCACCAGCTGCATGGAGATGGCCAGGCCGAGACCGGCCCCCTGCTGCTGGCGGGTATAGTTCTCCGCCACCTGGACAAAGGGTTCGCATACGCTGGAGATTTTGCTGTCTGGAATGCCTGAGCCAGTGTCGCGGACGATGAACAGCAGCCTCGCCCTGGTTGCGGAAACGGCGGGCAAGGGCCAGACCTCCACGGCGACCTCGCCGATGTCGGTGAACTTCATGGCGTTGCCCACCAGGTTGAACAGGATCTGGCGGATGCGGACCTCGTCGCCGCGAACCCATGCAGGCACGTCGGCGCCGAGGGTGATATGAAGAGGCAGCCGCTTCTCCAGGCAGAGCGAACCGAAGCTGTCAGTGAGGGCCTTGAGGCTTTCCGCCAGGCAGAAGGGGCGAAGATTCAAGGGCATGTGCCCGGCCTCGATGCGCGAAAGATCCAGAATGTCGCTCAAAAGACGCGTGAGCCGCGTGCCGGAGCGGATCGCCATTTCGGCGTATCTCCGCTGCTCGGCGTTGAGTTCGGAAAGCTGCATGAGTTGCAGCATGCCCATAAGGCCGTTGAGCGGGGTCCGTATCTCGTGGCTCATGTTGGCCAGGAACTCACTCTTGGCCTTGCTTGCCATTTCCGCCTTGGCAGCCAGCTCCTTCTGGGTCTGGAGGTATTGTTTTTCGAGTAGGGCCTTTTCTTCCTCCGCCTCCTTGCTCTGGGTGATATATCCTATACGCTCAGCAATGGCATTGATCAACGACTGTTCTTCTTTTAGGAATGGACCTTCATCACGCTCCGGCTTTTCTTCCAAGTAACACACCTCTACTATCCCTATCTTTTTGCCGGACACTTTAATATTTGAAAGTAGTTTGAAATCACTTTCTCTGTAGTTATTTGTTTTGAATTCGTTATCTCTAACGGTAATTCTGGCACAGGTAATCTCCGGATACTGGCAACCCGCTGGCAGTATATCTGCTACCTCTTTATATAATTCATGCAAATTACTCCACGGTTTATCGTTGATTCTGGAAATTTCATATAGACACTTAAGCTCCTTCATGCGCTCGACTAATGCTTCTTCCGCCTGCTTGCGATCGGTAATATCAATGTACGTTCCGAGTACGCCGGAGATCTCCCCCTCAGAGCTGCGCAACGGTATCTTGCTCGTAAGAAGCGTGATGGTTTTTCCTTCGGGGGTTGTCTGAGGTTCTTCAATGAGAAGCTTGGAGCAACCGCTCTCGATCACCTGGAGGTCATCGTTGCGATACAATTCCGCCTGATCACACCACCCCATTTCGTATTCATCCTTGCCAATGACGTCTTTTGGATCGGCAAATCCCGCATCGTGCGCAAATAGCTTGTTACAGCC
>DIVX01000003.1 GCA_002422505.1 Desulfovibrio sp. UBA6121 | reverse complement strand
GGATTCGTCCGGGCCTTTTTGCGTTTGCGGCTTGCTCCTTAGAGTCTTTACTGGCGCCACTGCGCAGTTGTATCTGTCACCCGGCAGCTCACAGCATCACTTCCCAGGGCGAAGCCTGATGCCAGATATTCCTGGTCGCTGTTGCCGCGAGCAACGCAAAAAGCCCCGGCAGATCATTTACATCTGCCGGGGCTTAGCGTTTGTGTCGCGTTGTTGCGCTAAATCAGGCCGCATTCCTTGAGCATGAGCTTGAGTTGCTCCAGATGCGCTGCTTCAAGAGGCACCAAGGGAAGCCGGAACTCCAGCCCCATCTTGCCCATGAGGGAAAGCGCGGTCTTGACCGGAATGGGATTGGTCTCAATGAACATGGCGCGGTTCACGGGCATCAACTCCAGGTTCAGGGCCTGGGCGCGGGCGGTGTCGCGCTTGTTGAAGGCCGCGATCATGGCCGCCATCTTGCCAGGCATGACGTTCGACGTGACGGAGATGGTGCCATGCCCACCGACGGCCAAAAGCGGCAGCACGGTGAAGTCGTCACCAGAGAGCACGATGAAGTCGCGTCCCAGGGCCTCTATGACCTCTGTGCCCTGCTTGATGTCGCCGGTGGCCTCCTTGACGCCGATGATCTCGGGCACGGCCTTGGCGATGCGCGCAAGGGTCTTGGGCAGCATGTTCAGGCCAGTGCGGCCGGGCACGTTGTACACGATGAACGGCATGGGCGCCTCGGCGGCGATGGCCTTGAAGTGGGCCAGCAAGCCGTCGGGCGTGGGTTTATTATAGTAGGGGGTAATGAGCAGCGCCGCGTCGGCTCCGGCCTGTTTGGCCAGGGCCACAAGCTCAATGGCTTCGCTGGTGTTGTTGGACCCGGCGCCTGCGATGACGGGCACCCGGCCTTTGACCTGGTCCACGCAGATCTTGATGACCTGGCCCTGCTCGGCATGGCTCAGGGTCGCCGCTTCGCCGGTGGTGCCGCAAGGCACAACGCCGTCGATGCCTTGCTCGATCTGCCATTCGATGAAGGCTCTATAGGCCTCCTCGTCCACGGCGCCGTTCTTGAACGGCGTCACCAGTGCGGTAAACGCGCCGCGAAAGCTCATTCACTCCTCCTTGCTAATCAGTGCCGATTTTCTGCATAAGCGAAAGCATCTGCGGGTTTTCCTGATATTGATCAGTCAGCCCGAAAAGGGTCATACGAACATTTTGGCCTTCCGTCCATTTGAAAGTGGAATTCCGCTCGGGCCAAAGCAACACTTCCAGGCGCAGAATGGATTTTCCTTGCGAAAACGAGCGCATCCAGACCGTGTGACCATTTGCCGCCAGCATGCCCGTAATGCCGATGCCCGGCCCGGAGCCCAGCAGAACATCCGGGTGCGGCCCCGGCGACTTCAGCAACTCCTGCTCGTTGAAGTAGCCCCAAGGGCTCATGGCCACAACGAGCTTGAACGAACTGCGAAGGTCCAGCACCGTGTTTTCCACCTGGTGAATCAGGTTCTGCGGCACTTGACGCGCGCCCTTGGGCAGTGGCGGCAAGAGCAGCACAACGATCTTGCCTGCACCAGGCACGTTCAGCAGGTGCCGTTCCAGCTTGGCGGAACCTTTCCAGGTTGGATTCGGCCTGACGCCGGCCTTGGCCAGTATTTCGCGCTCGTAGGGCGTTACAAAAAGCAGGTCGTGTTGCAGCTGGTCAAATGCTTTTGATAGGAATTCAAGTCTTTTGCGTGATGGCGGGGTAGCAGCCTCCTGCTGGGCGAACTCGTAGCCCCCGGCCAGAAAAAGCACCGGTGATTTGCTGGCCTGCTTGAAGGCGATCTGCGCGCTGGCCCGCCGGGCCAGACCTCCGGACGTTTTCCCGCCTCAAGAGGGGCAGGGCCGGGCTTCGCCTTCGGTGTTGGCGCAAAAAAGCAGGGTGAGCCGAGGCTCACCCGCTTTGGCTTGCGTCGTGGCAGCCAGAAGAAAAAAACAAAGAATAATCAGAAGTCTGGGCATCAGTCGTTGATGAATTCCTTGAGTTCCTTGCCGGGCCGGAAGAAGGGCAGGCGCTTGGGGTGCACCTCAACAACGGTGCCCGTCTTGGGATTGCGACCAGTGTATCCCTCGTAATCCTTGACTTTGAAGCTACCAAAGCCGCGGATTTCCACCCTGTCGCCAGCGACAAGGGCGTCCTTGATGGAGTCGAAGAACGCACTGACCACCTTGGTGGCGTCGTCGATGTGAAGCTTCTTGTCTTCAGCCAGGGCCTTGATGAGTTCGCTCTTGTTCATTGACCGCTCCGTAGTGTTGGGCAGTTCGTGGCAGCGCGCCACATGCTCTGTGGGGGGCTACTTGTCAGCATCTAACTTGATATGCCTAATAAGCAGCCATTCCGTCAAGGGTTTCGTTAGGTTGGAGTGGGAAGAATTTGCTTGAGCGCTTGGCGCCCGGCAATGGACTCCAAATTTTCGTTACGATAGTGGGCAACGCGGGCCGCCAGGTTGGCGATGTCCTTGATGGCGGGGCAGTCCGGGGCGTGCCGGGCCAGCGGGGTTTGGTGGATTACGGCTGCGGTCATGGTCCTGTCCAGGCGCACATGGCCCAAGTGCACCAGTTCGAAGCCGAGGAAGTTCTTGCAGGCCAGGTTGAGGCGCTGGAAGGTTTGCTTGGATTCCTGCGCGGTGGCCTGGTTCACCACCACCAGAAAGTCGCGCACGCCGAAGCGGGAGTGCAGCACCTTGATGATGGCGTAGCCGTCGGTGAGGGAGGTGGGCTCCGGGGTGACGAGCACCACGCGCATTTGCGCCATGCGCGCCAGGGAAAGCACTGTGCCGCTTATGCCTGCGCCAAGGTCCAGAATCAGGAACTCGTAGTCGGCCACCAGGTCGGTGAGCTTGTCGAAAAGCGCGCCCTGCTGGTTCTGGTCCATTTCGACCATTTCCGGCACGCCGCTGGCTGCGGGAAGAATGTCCAGCCCGGGCTCGATGGTTTGGACCACCTCTTGCGCCAGGGCCGAGCCCGCCAGCATGTCTTGTAAGTTTTTTTCCGGCGCAAGGCCGAGCAGCACGTCCAAGTTGGCCAGGCCGAGGTCGCAGTCCATGAGCAGCGACTTGTGCCCCATGTCGCGCAGGGCGAAGCCGAGGTTGAGGGAGATGTTGGTTTTGCCAACGCCGCCTTTGCCGCTCATGATGCAAAGGCTGACGGTCTTGCCGGGGTTGATGGCGTCCATTATTCGTGATCCTGCGGCTCTGGCAGCTTTCTGCCGGTGAAAAGGAAATGCTTCTCGCTCGCGCGCACCAGGGTCTCTCGTGAGGCCAGGGCGGCATCTAGGCTGGGGGCCACTTCCAGGCGGTTGCCGCCAAGATGGCGCGCGTCCTCCAGGGCCTTGCCCGCGCTCGTCAAAAGCGCCTCCGGCGAAAGCTGGGCCAGCCCGCCATAGCCGATGAGCCCAGCCGAGCAGACCAGGGCGGGCTCGCACACTTGGCGAATGCGCCGGAGCATGGCGCCGATGAGCCGTTCTGCGGCGGCCAGGGGCATGGCGGAAAGCACCACGGCGATGACGCCGCCTTCCTGGCGCGAGGCGTGGTCGAAGCTGCGCAATTGCGCCAGCACGAGATCAAAGACTGCATCCGCCGCGTCGCTGGCGTCCGGCTCGATGAAGGCCAAGGCCAGGGGAAGCTGGCACTGCTTGGCGCGGTCCATCTCCCTGTGCAGAAAACGGCGCAGGCGGCTGCCAGGATCGGTGACGAGCACCTCCGGCGTGGCCACGTCCCAGGCATCAAGCTCCAGTTCTTTTTTGAGCTGCCGCCAAGCCTCGGCGCTCAGGCCGCCCACGCGCCGGTACAGACATACCGGTCGCGCCCCGTCCAGGCCGTCGGTCCGTCCCAGGCGTCGGCAGGCGGCCTCTATGCCGCCCAACTCGCGCGCCAGTTCATCAGCCGACATTGCCGGGTTTCCTTTCGCCATGGGCGTGCAGCAGGGTGGCGCGCAGGAACTCGTCCAGGCGGCCGTCCAGCACGGCGTCCACGCTGGAATCCTCGCAGTTGGAGCGGTGATCCTTCACCAACCGGTAGGGCTGCAACGTGTAGGTGCGTATCTGGCTGCCAAAGGCGATGGCGTCCTTGCTGGCGTAATCGGCCTTCTTGCTGGCCTCCAGCTCCTTCAGCTCCCGCTCGTACAGGCGGGCCTTGAGCACCTTCATGGCCAGAATCTTATTTTTGAGTTGAGACTTTTCGTTCTGGCACTGCACCACGATGTTCGAGGGCAGGTGGGTTATACGCACGGCGGAGTTGGTGCGGTTCACGTGCTGGCCGCCGGGCCCGCTGGCGCGGAACACGTCGATGCGCAAATCCTCCTCCTTCACGTCGATCTCAATGTTCGTGTCGATGTCCGGGTACACATCCACCGAGGCGAAGGCCGTGTGCCTGCGGCCAGAGCCGTCAAAGGGGGAAATGCGGATGAGCCGGTGGATGCCCGCCTCGCCCTTGAGCAGGCCGTAGGCGTAGGGGCCGCTTATCTGCAGGGTGACGCTCTTGATGCCCGCTTCCTCACCGTAGAGACGGTCCAGTTCATCCACCTGAAACCCGCGGGATTCCGCCCAGCGCAAGTACATGCGCAGGAGCATCTCGGCCCAGTCCTGGGCGTCTACGCCGCCTGCGCCGGGGTGAATTTCCAGAATGGCCGCGCTGTTGTCATCCGGCCCGTTGAGCAGAATGGCCAGTTCGGTGTCGTCCAGGCGCTTGCGCAGCAGTTCCAGGTTCTCGCTCAAGGCCTCCAGGGCGTCCTGGCTCTGGTCTTCTTGCGCCAGCAGCAGCCAGTCGTCCACATCGTTCTTGGCCTGCTCCAGGTCGCCGAACATGCCGAGCTTGAACTCAAGGGCGCTCTTTTCGCGCAGCACGGGCGTCAACAGATCGGGTTTGTCCCAGGCGCCCGGCTTGGACAGCAAGGCCTCGATTTCCTTCAGGCGCTCGCGTGATTCGGCGGAGTCAAAGACGCCCCCAGAGCGTTTCAAACTGTTCCAAGAGGGATTGTCCCTGGGTCTTAAGATCGGCGAGTTGCAGCATGGTCCTGACTTGTGCAGCCGCGTTTAGCGCAGGCTGTGGTTTGACCCGGAGCGGGGAGCGCCCCGGAAGATGAGTATGGCGAAGACGACGCAGAGCCCGCCAACGCCAAACAGCAGCCAGCGGTACAGGTCGTGGAACAGCGTTGTTTCGGTGCGCGGATGCACCATGCCTGCGGCGGCCAGTTCCTGGAACTGCGGGCCGGCGGGTGTGACCCGGCCCAGGGGATCGATGAAGGCCGAAAGGCCGGTGTTTGTGCTGCGCACAATGTACCGGCCCTGCTCTATGGCCCGCAACGCCGTGAGCTGTAAATGCTGGTGCGGAGCCGAGGTTGCGCCGAACCAGGCATCGTTGCTGATGTTGACCAGCAGGTTCGCCCCTTGCGAAACGCGCTCCTGGGCGAGCTCCGCAAAGATGGCTTCATAGCAGATGAGCACGCCCAGGGCAAGATCGCCGCTTTTGAGGGCCTGCCGGTTCTGGCCGGGGATGAAATCTCCCACGCCGGAAACGAGCTTCTGCAGGGGCAGGATGCCAGCCAGGGGCATGTATTCGCCAAAGGGCACCAGGTGCTCCTTGTCGTACCACATGGCGGCGGCTTCCCCGGAAGAGAGCAGGAAGGCCCGGTTAAACAGCACGAAGGAGCCCGGCCCGGTGATGCGCTCATAGGCCGGGGAGCCCAGCAGCAGGGCGGCCTTGCCAGTGCGCGCAAGCTCCAGGATGGGGCCGCGCATGGGGGTTTCGTCCTGGAAATAGAATGGCATGGATGTTTCCGGCCAGACGATGAGCTCCGGGTTGGCCGTGGCGCTTATTTCGCGGCTCAGGCGCACGTATTTCTCCGCCGTGCCCATTTGATAGGCCGGGTCCCACTTGATGCTCTGGTCGATGTTGCCCTGGACGATGGCCACACTGTGGGCCGGGGTTGTTTCGGCGTAGGAGTCCAGGCGCTGCCAGCCAAAGCCCAGCAGGGCCAGCGCCGCACACAGCGAAACAGCCAGGCAGGTCTTGCTGCGCAGGCTGAAGAGCAGCCCGATGGCGAACATAGCCAGCACGCCGGACACGCCATAGGCCCCGATGACCGAGGCCGCCTGCACGGTGATGGGCCAGCGCACGAAAGCCGAGGAGAGCGTGAGCCAGGAGAAGCCGGACAGCAGGCTGGCCTGGGCCATTTCCATCACGGTCCAGGCCAGGCCCAGAAACAGGGTGGCCCCAAGGGGCGAAAGCCGGTTGGAAAGGTTGGCCGCCAGGCCGAAGAGCCCGTAATAGCAGCCCATGGCCATGGCCAGAATGACCGGCACGGGCAGGGCCAGCGCCCAATTCACCTCACCGTAGTGCATAACTGGCCAGTAGACCCAGTACAGGCAGGCCAGGCTGGCCACGGAGCCGATGCGCCAGGCGTGTTTGAAGCCGGTCCAGGGCGTTGGCGCGGCCACCCCAAAGGCCGCCAGGGCCGCTGGCAGCAGCAGGGCCGCAATAGGTAATTGCGCCCAGGGATTGCCAAAGCCGAAAAGCGCCCCAAGGCCCACGGCCAGGGTCCAGAACAGCGGTGAGGTCAGCACGGCGTTACTCCGCGCGCAGAACGCGCAGGCTCTCAATATGTTTGGCGTCGGCCTCGTGCACCTGGAAGCGCCAACCGCCCAGGTCGAAGCTTTCGCCCACAGCGGGTATGCGCCCGGCGATCTCGCTCAAATGGCCGCCGATGCTTTCCACAAGGTCCGAACTGAGGTCCAGGCCGAAACGTTCGTTGATTTCGTCGAGGGCGACGCGGCCGGACACAATCTGGCTGCCGTCGGGAAGCTCCTGCACGTCTTCCGGGCGCAGGGCGTCGTATTCGTCGCCAATCTCGCCGACGATCTGCTCCAGCACGTCCTCCATGGTGATCATTCCGGCGGTGCCGCCGTATTCATCCAGGGCGATGACCAGATGGATCTTGCGCGACTGCATGTCGTGCAGCAGGCTTTTGAGGTTCGTGGTCTCGGGCACGAAGTGCACCGGGCGCATGATGCTTGTGACGGAGGGTTGCTCGCCAACTGGCAGCAGCAGGGGGCCAAGCACGTCCTTGGCATGAACGACGCCCACCATGTGGTCGCGGTTGTCGCGGTAGATGGGGATGCGCGAATGTCCGTGCTGGATGATCAGCTCCGCCACTTCGGCCAGGGTGCCGTCCTGCTCGGCGCAGACGATGTCTGGCCGGGGAATCATGATCTCGCTGACGCGCCGTTCTTCCAGCTCGATGACGTTTTGCAGAATGCGCACATCGTCGCTTTTGATCTCGCCTTCGGCCACCGCATCCTTGAACATCTCGTCAAGGGGGGAGTCGTTTCTCCGGAAAAGGTTGCGGATGGCCGAAATTATTGTGCCGTTTGACCCTTCGTCCAAGACTTTAGCTCCTCATTCTCGCGGTCGGAACCGACCGCCCTGTTTGTTGGGCAGAACCTTTGCGGCCTGCAAACTTAAAAAATAGGCGCGCGGGTGCGCAATGTCAATGATGACGCGGCGCTTGCGCCGCAGCTTGTCTGCGTTGCGCCTTGTGCAGGTGGATTTCCAGGCAGGTTATGGCCGCCGGGGTGACGCCGGAGATGCGCCCGGCCTGGCCCAGGCTGGCCGGCCGGACGCGCGCCAGCTTTTCCACCACTTCACGCGTAAGACCCACCACGGCAGCATAGTCCATGTCCTGCGGCAGCGGCGTGTCTTCAATGTCACGACTGTGCGACACCCGCAGGGCCTCCTTCTCCAGGTAGCTCTGGTAGCGGATGCGCGTCTCCACCTCGGCCAGCACCTCCGGCGTTTCCTCCGCCAGGGCGGGAAGCAGGGGCGCAAGGGCCAGGATGCCCACCTGCGGCTGGCGCAACAGGGCAGAAAGCGGCACGGCCTTGCCCGGTATCGCCGCGCCCATGGCGTTCAAGATATCGCGCGTGGGGGCGTCTGGCCGCACCTGCACGGCCTCGAAGGCCGCAAGCAGCGCGTCCATTCTGCGCGCCTTTTCGGCAAAGCGCGCATGGCGGGCATCGTCCACCAAACCCAGCTCGCGGCCTAGCGGCGTCAAACGGGCGTCGGCGTTGCCCTCGCGCAGCAGCAGGCGGTACTCCGCCCGCGAGGTGAACATACGGTACGGCTCGCTGGTGCCGCGCGTCACCAGGTCATCCACCAGCACGGCCATGTAGGCTTGGTCGCGCCGGAGGATGAAGGGCGGGCGGGCGTTTTGGGCGCAAAATACGTTGAGCGCGGCCCAAAGGCCCTGGGCCGCCGCTTCCTCGTAGCCGCTGGTGCNNTGGTGCCGTTGATCTGCCCGGCCAGGTACAGGCCCGGCAGCGGCTTGGACTCCAGGGTGGGCAAAAGCTGCGTGGGCGGGGCGAAGTCGTACTCGATGGCGTAGCCTGGCCGGGCGATGACCGCCTCTTCCAGGCCGGGGATGGTCTTGAGCAGCGCCTTCTGCACATCCAGCGGCAGGCTGGTGGAAATGCCGTTGGGATAGACCTCCGGGTTGTCCAGACCCTCGGGCTCAATGAAGACGTGGTGCCGCTCCTTTTCGGGGAAGCGCGCCACCTTGTCTTCAACCGAAGGACAGTAGCGCGCGCCCGTGCCCTGAATGACGCCGGAGAACAGCGGCGAGCGGTCAAAGCCCGCGCGGATGGCCGCGTGGGTGGCCTCGTTGGTGTAGGTAAGGTGGCAGGGCACCTGCGGCAGGGGCACCGAAGTGTTCAGAAAGCTGAAGGGCGTTGGCGGGTCGTCGCCGGGCTGCGCTTCCATTGCCGAAAAATCCACGCTGGCCTTGAGCAGGCGCGGCGGGGTGCCTGTCTTGAGGCGGCCCAATTCGAAGCCGTGGCTGCGCAGGCTGTCGGACAGGCCGGAAGCGGGGGCATCGCCCAGGCGGCCGCCGGAAAAGCGCGTCATGCCGATGTGGATGAGGCCCGAAAGGAAGGTGCCGGTGGTGAGCAGCACGGCGCGCGAGGCGAACTCCTGGCCGTTCAGCGTGCGCACGCCGCTGGCCCGCCCGGCCTGGGCAAGCACCTCGGTGACCATGTCCTGCAGGATCCACAGGCCCGGCTGGGCGAAAAGTTCGGCCTGGACCACGCGCAGGTACTCGGCGCGGTCTATCTGCGCGCGGGTGGAGCGCACGGCCGGGCCCTTGCTGGTGTTGAGCTGGCGGAACTGAATGCCTGCGGCGTCGGCCCAGAGGGCCATGCGCCCGCCCAAGGCGTCGATTTCGCGCACCATGTGGCCCTTGGCCANNGGTTGCAGGACAGATGCCCGATGCGGTCGATGTTGCCCGTGAGCAGCAGGGTGGCAAGGCCCAGGCGCGCGGCCGCGCTGGCGGCTTCGCACCCGGCGTGGCCGGCGCCCACGACGACGAGGTCGAAGACCTGCGGCAGGGCGCGGGTTCGGTGCACCTCTGCGCCCCTAGGCGTTGGAAAGCATGGTCGCCATGACCTTGGCGTCCTTGAGGGTGCAGGAAATGGACGAGCGCTCGTTGGGCTGGTGGGCGTTGTGCATCAGCGTGCTCCACACTGCGGCCTTGTGCCCGGCGCGGCGCAGGTAGGCGGCAACCGTGCCCCCGCCGATGCCTTGCAGCTTGGGCTCGTTGTGGTACACCGCGCGCACGGCGGCCACGAGCAGGGTCACGATTTCGCTGTCGGCCGGGGTGGGCGGGGCGGCCTGCTCGCGTTGCACGTACTCGTAGCGGATGCTTACGCCGTGCTCGCGCTCCACCTCGTCCCCCAGCTCGTGGATGGCCGCCATGATGTCGTCCAGGTCGTAGCCGGGCATGACGCGGCAGTCGAGGTAGAATACGTCGCGGCCGGGAATGGTGTTGATGTTCTCCACGTTGGCCTCTTTCTTGGTGGGCTGGAACGTGGAGTGGGGCGGGTCGAAAAGCGGGTCTTGCAGGGGAAAGCGCTGGTGCAGGGAAGGCACGCGGGTAATGAAGGCCGAGGCCGCCAGCAGGGAGTTGATGCCTGCCTTGGGCGTGGAGGCGTGGCACTGCTTGCCCTCGACCACGACCTTGAGCCAGAGCATGCTCTTTTCGGCAATTTCGATCATCTCGGAGTTCGGTTCGCCAAAGTCCGGCACCAGGAACAGGTCGTCCGGCCCGAAAAGCTCCGGGTGGTGCTTGACCACATAATCCAGCCCGTACTTGCTGCCGGTCTCTTCATCGGCCACCAGCAGCACGCCGAAGTTTAGCGCCGGGGTGCTCTTGAGGTCCAGCAGGGCCTTGGCCAAAACCAGGGAGCTCACTACGCCCTGATGATTGTCCTCCACTCCGCGCCCGATCAATATGTCTCCGTCCACCTTGAGGGTATACGGATCGCTGTCCCACAGGGCTAGGTCGCCAGGGGGGACGATGTCGGTGTGGGAGATGACCCAGAAGGTCTTGGCGCGGTTGGCGCCGGGAACGATGGCGGCAAGGCTGGGGCGGTAACCGCAGGGCACGGCCGGGTCCGGGGCGCGCAGTTCGCGAACCTCGGCGAAGCCCATGTCTTTCAAGTAGGGCTTAAGGAACTCTGCCTTGTCTTTCTCGCCGGGGCCGCCGTTCAAGGGGCCAAGGGCGGGAATGGCCACAAGGGCGCGCTGCAGGTCGATGATGAACTGGGCCGAGGACTCGATGTGCCGGTGTATTGCGGCGAGCATGGGGGCTCCGTTGTGCCGGGTTGTGCGTCTGCATCCCGGTTTGGAAAAGAAAAGGCGGGGTCGCCCCCGCCTTGTTCGCTTCGTCGGGCTAGCGGCCCCTGGCGGCGCGCTTGGACGCCTTCAGCGGGTTGACCTTGGTCTTGCCTTCCTTGTCAACGGTCGCCTTCACGTGGGTGGCGAAGTTGCAAATACCGCGCGTCCACTTCTTGGCGGGCTCGGCGTAGGCGGGGCAATAGGCCTGCTCTTCAAAGTTGGCCACACGTTCGCAGCCGGTGCAGCTCTCCACGATCGGAGAAAGGATGAAGCCCTTGAAGGACAGGCCTTCGGGGGTCATCACGGCGCCGTCGAGGGCGCTGACCTTCTTTTTTTCATCAGCCATGGGTATGTTCCTCCTTGTCTGGCGCGTCGGCGGCAGCCAGAGTGTCATCAGAAAATAGAGAGCGGTTCTTTATGCACGGAAGCCCCGGCTTGTCAAGCGTTCGTCTTGGGCAGCCGCAGGTCTTGATCAGGGCATTTTGCCAACGGTGCGGATGAGCACGTCCGTCACCTTCTGTGCGTTCTGCTTGAAGATATGCAAAATGTCGTCCCAGGTCACCGGGGGTTCGTCGGTCTTCCAGCAGTCGTAGTCCGTGCTCATGGCCACAGCGGCATAGGGAATGCCCGCCTCGCTGGCAAGGATGGATTCCGGGGCGATGCTCATGTTGATGACATCGGCCCCCCAAAGCCGGAACATGTTCGATTCCGCGCGGGTGGAGAAACGCGGGCCTTCGATGGTGATCACCGTGCCCTGCTTGTGGTGCGGGATGCCCAGAACCTCACAGGATTCGCTGAGCAGGGCGCGCATGGAGGCGTCGAAGGGTTCGGCCATGGGCATGTGTATGGGCGTGTGCGGGGCGAAGCTTTCACAAAAGGTTACCTGGCGGTGGCGGGTGAAGTCGATGAACTGGTCCAGAATCACCAGGTCGCCGCGGGCAATTTCCTGGCGCAGGGAGCCCACCGCCGTGGTGGAGAGGATGGCTGTGCAGCCGAGGGTGCGCAGGGTGTCGATGGTGGCGCGCGAGTTCACCTGCGTGGGCGGTACGGTGTGCTCCCGCCCATGGCGGGCCACAAGGCAGATGGTGTGCTTGCCGATTGTGCCCACGCGCACAGGGGAGGGCAGCTCGCCGTAGGGCGAGACCACTTGTTCGTCGCGCGGGTTGTCCAGAATGTCCGGGTTGTCCAGGCCGCTGCCGCCAATGATGCCGATGATGCTCATTTGCTGCCGCCAGCCTTACAGTTTCAGCAGATATTCGTGCGGGATGCCCTCAAGCTTGCTGGCGCCGTCCAGGAAACCCAGTTCAATAAGGAAGCCGATGCCGGCCACTTCTGCGCCTGCGCCCTTGACCAGTTCGATCATGCCGCCGGTGGTGCCGCCGGTGGCCAGCAGATCGTCGATGATCAGGACCTTGTCGCCGGGCTTGATGGCGTCCACGTGCATCTGCAGGCTGTCGGTGCCGTATTCGAGATCATAGGTGACGGAAGTTGTTTTGTAGGGCAGCTTGCCGGGCTTGCGCACCGGGATGAAGCCGATGTTCATTTTATAGGCCAAGGGAGCGCCGAACAGAAAGCCGCGTGCCTCTGCGGCGACGATCTTGTTCGCGCCGCAGGTGTTGTAGCGCTCGGCCAGGGCGTCGATGGCGTAGCGGAATGCAACAGGTTCAGCCAGCAGGGGGGTTATGTCGAAAAAGGTGATGCCGGGTTTGAAGTCTAGGACATCGCGGATGTAGCTTCTCAGATCCATGTGCAGGGCTCCTTCCAAAATGATATGAGTTTTTACAGAGTTCTTAAAGCAGTTGTCAACCGGCGGGGCAGTTGCTAGGCTTGGTTCAATGAGCCAGCATGACCGTGATTCCCATCGCTTTGCCCCGGCCAAGCGCAGCCTGGGGCAGAACTTCCTTGTGGACCAAAATATTTCCAGGAAAATAGTGGACGCGCTGGACATCCAGCCCGGAGACAATGTGCTCGAAATCGGGCCTGGGCGCGGCGCGCTGACCCGGCACGTTGTGGATCGCAAGCCGGGACGCTACGTCCTGCTTGAAATGGACGACGCCCTGGCCGACGAACTGGAGCGCCAGCATCCGGAAGTGGAGGTGGTGCGCGGGGACGCCCTGGCCTACGCCTGGCATGAGCTTGCCAAGACGCACGCCTGGAAGATCGTGGGCAACCTGCCGTACAACATCGCCTCTCCCTTAATATGGGAGATAGTGAGCCGTGCGGAATTCGACCGCGCCGTATTCATGGTGCAGCTTGAAGCCGGGCAGCGTCTGGCCGCCAAATCCGGCGGGCGCGACTATGGCGCGCTGTCGGTTTTCGTGCAGTCCTTCGCCCGCGTTGAACTGCTTTTCAAGGTGCCTCCACAGGTGTTTCGACCGCAGCCCAAGGTAACATCCGCCGTAATGCGTTTTTTTTTGCACCCCCAAAGGCCTACGGCCGTGGAGGCGCAGTTGCTTGCCTCCACGCTTCGCCTCTGTTTTCAACAACGCCGCAAGCAAATATCTACAATATTGAAATCAAAGGATATTCCTGCTTACGTAGAGCTGTTACGGCGACTCAATATAGATCCGATGCAACGACCGGAGACGCTTGAGCCAGAACGGTTTCGGGCTCTATCAAAACTACTCCCCCCTGATTTTCTTGCTTGACTTGCCTTTTGCTTTGGTGTTTATCGAGGTCCAGTTGCATATAGAGGCGAGTTCAGGGTTTGACCGCCTTGACGTAGACTGTGGTAAGTGGAAGAAGTGCATCTGACCTTTCCGGTCGGCACCGACCACATGTCCACGAGGAATTTTCGTGAGACTCGGAAAGGTCCGGGCCGCAAACAGTGACCACCAATTGAGGAGGAAGGACACATGACGAAGGCTGAGCTGGTTGTCAAAATTTCTGAGAAGGCCAACCTGACCAAGGCCAATGCAGAGCGCGCCCTGAATGCTTTTATCGATGCCGTTGAAGACATCCTGGTGAAGGAAGGCAAACTTACCCTCACCGGCTTCGGCACCTTCCAGGTCGAGAAGCGCAAGGCCCGTGTCGGTCGCAACCCCCGCACCGGCAAAGAGATCAAGATTCCGGCCACTCAGGTCGTCAAGTTCCGCCCCGGCAAGCTGCTGAAAGACGCCGTTAAGTAAATCGGAGGCCTCCTATGCTTCACGGTGAAACTGTTCATAGCCCGTTGCCACAGGATCTGCCCTGGTTTCAGGCTGACCATGCGGTTTTCTTCGGCGTGCTGTACATCGTCCTGTTCGTCATCTGCTCCGGGATGGGCTACTGCATCCTGAAGTCTTGGTTTGACAGCTGCGGCGATCAGCATTCCGCTCATTAAGCCGTTGCAGACGGCCCTTTGCTGAGCGTATCCGGACCCTTTCGGCCTAGGTCGAAAGGGTCCGCTTCTTGCCTCTTCTTCTCTCTTGCCTTTGCCGGAGAGATGGGGTAGACATTCGCTCTTCGTTTTTACCAGATCCGTTCGGGGAGGTGATTCTATTGCCCGGTATTTTGTTGGATGACAGCGATAACTTCGAAATCGCCCTGCGTCGTTTCAAGAAGCAGGTCGAGAAGGCCGGCGTCCTCTCCGAGCTGAAGAAGCGTCAGCATTACGAGAAGCCCAGCGTCCAGGAGAAGAAGAAGAAGGCGGCTGCCAAAAAGCGCCTCATCAAGAAGATGCGCAAGTCCAGGATCGACTGATGACAACCCTTCAGGGACGCATCGAGTCCGATTATATAGTGGCCTACAAGGCCAAAGACACGGTTCGGCTGGCTGTCTTGAGACACCTCAAGACAGCCGCCAAAAACCGTGGTGTCGAGGTGCTGCGCCCCCTTACGGACGACGACTACCTCGAACTGCTTTCCCGCCAGATCAAGCAGCGCCGCGAATCCCTGGAACAGTACGAGAAACATGGCCGCCCGGAGCTTGCCGCCATCGAATCGGCGGAACTTGCCGTGCTGCTTGGCTACATGCCCGCGCCCCTTACCGATGCCGAGCTTGCCCAGGCCGTTGACCGCTTCGCCATCGAAACCGGCGCCCAGGGACCCAAGGACATGGGCAAGGTCATGCAGGCTTTGACCCTGGCCTACAAAGGGCGTTACGACGGCAATAAGGCCAGCGAGGCCGTTCGGGCCAGACTGTCCTCGTAAACGGCGGCTTCATGGAACCGAGAACCCTGCAACTGCTGGAGTTCCCGAAGGTTCTGAAGGAGCTTTCGGGATTTGCCGTCTCCGAACCCGGAGCCGCCGCCTGTCTTGCCTTGCACCCGCTTGCAACCGCTCAGGCCGTGCAGCGGCAGCTCACGCTGCTTGACCAGGCTCTGCGCTGGGTGCGCGAATCCGGCTTCCGCCTCGTGCCCTTTCCAGACTTCGCCAATTTCTTCCCCGAGCTTGACGTTGCGCACCGCGTTCTGGACCTGGACGCGCTCTTCGCGCTTTCCTTGACCCTTGAGCAGGCGCGCCACGCGCGGGACTTGCTGGAGCCCTATCAGGAACGCGGCTGGGACGAGCTGGTGGAGGCCGTGGCGGGCGCGCCTTGGCCACAGGCCACGTGGTCTGGCCTGCGCCGCTGCCTGGACCAGGACGGCCGCCTGAAGGACGAGAGCTCGCCGGGGCTTTTTTCCGTCCGCCAGGAGATACGCGCCATCCATCAACGCTGCACCAAGCGCGTGAAGGACTTCGTCCTTTCTGAAAACATTTCGCACTACTTGCAGGACGACTACATCACCATTTCGTCCGATCGCTATGTGCTGCCCCTCAAGGTGAACTTTAAGAACCGCTTCCCCGGCATCATCCACGACTACTCCCAGACCGGCGAGACCTGCTATTTCGAGCCCATGTTCCTGGTGGAGATCAACAATACCTTGCAGGAATTGAAGCGCGAGGAGCGCGTCGAGGAACGCAAGGTGCTGGAGTATTTGACCGGGCTCATTCGGCAGGAGCGCCCCGGCGTGGTTGCCAGCTACGAAAGCCTGGTGCAGCTGGATCTGCTTATGGCCAAGGCGCGCCTGGCCGAGGCCACCAACGCCCGCGCCCTGGACATCGGTCCAGACCTGCCCGCGCGGCTCCTTAAGGCCCGGCACCCCCTGCTGGCACTGCACAGCCCAACCACGCAGCCCCTGGACATCAAGCTTCAGGAGGGCCAGCTGGCGCTCATCGTCAGCGGCGGCAACGCGGGCGGCAAAACGGTTTGCCTCAAAACCGTGGGCCTCATCGCGCTCATGGCCTTCTCCGGCCTGCCGGTGCCCGTGGCCGAGGGCTCGTCCCTGCCGCTGTGGACGGACATCTTTGTGGTCCTGGGCGACGAGCAGAGCCTTGAGGAACACGTGAGCACCTTCACGGCGCAGATCCAGTACCTTGCCCGTGTCTGGGATCGCGTCAACGACACCACTTTGTTTTTGCTGGATGAATTTGGTGCAGGCACCGACCCAACCCAGGGTGCGGCCCTGGCCCAGGCGGTCATCGACGGCTTGCTGGACCGCGGCGCTGCCAGCTTTGCCGCCACGCACTTTCCGGCCCTCAAGGCTTATGCCCTGGCCACGGAGCGCGTGCGCGCCGCCAGCGTGCTGTTCGACCCCGGCACCAAGAAGCCGCTGTACCGCCTAGCCTACGACCAGGTGGGCGCCAGCATCGCCCTGGACGTGGCGCGCGAACACGGCCTGCCGCGTACGATCTTGTCCCGCGCGGAGCAGTACCTGCTGCTGGACGGCTCGGACACTAGCGCCGTGCTGGAGCGCCTGAACTCCCTGGCCGTGAAGCGCGAGCGCGAGAACGACGCCCTGGCCGAGGAACGCGCAGTCCTGCGCAAAAAGCGCGACAGCCTTGAGGCGCGCTACGAGAAGGAGCGCGTGAAGGTGCTTGCCGAGGTGCGCGAGCTGGCCCAAGGCGTGCTGCGTGAGTGGAAGAGCGAGCGCATTGGCCGCAAGCAGGCCCTTAAGCAACTTTCCGAGGTGCGTGAGCGTCTTGAACCTGCCGCCCGCGAGGATGCGGCGCCTGAAGCGCCCGTGCTGGACTGGGCGGACATCGCCCCTGGTGGGCGCGTATGCTACAAGGCCTGGAGCAAGTCTGGCCTGGTGCTGGAAAAAGACGAGCGCAAGCGTCAGGTGAAGGTTGATTTTTCAGGCGTGGCCATGTGGGTGGCTTTTGGCGAGTTGACCCAGGACGGCAAGAGCCCGCAGGCGGCGCAACGCCCGTCAGGCGGCGGCGTCACGGCGGAGCTCGGCTTCACCCCGCGCATCGACCTGCGGGGGCAGCGGGCCGATGAGGCGCTTTCCGCCCTTGGGCAGTTTCTGGACGCCTCGCTGCTGCGCGGCGCAAGCGGCGTGGAGATTGTGCACGGGCGCGGCACCGGAGCCCTGCGCAAGGAGGTGCACGGCTATCTGCGCACCGCCCCTGGCGTGGCCTCCTTCACCCTGGCCAATGAGGATCGCGGCGGCGACGGAATGACCGAAGTGACGCTGAAATAGCGTCCCGCTTCACAAGGGGAGACCCATGGACAAGCAGGTCATCCAGACCCTCAAGCAGCGCCTCAACATCGTCGATGTCGTGCGGCGCTATGTTTCGTTGCGGCCCGGCGGCGGGCGGCAAATGGGCCTGTGCCCCTTCCACCAGGAAAAAACGCCGTCCTTCAGCGTCAACGAAGCCGAGGGCTTTTTCTACTGCTTCGGCTGTCAGGCCGGGGGCGATGTGCTGGACTTCTACCAGCGCATCAACGGGCTGGAGTTCAAGGACGCCCTGGAGCAGCTGGCCGCAGAGGCCGGCATTGAGCTGAAGGCCTTCAAGCCGGACCCGGAATACGACGCGCGCCAGAAACTGAAGCGCCAGTGCCACGAGATGCACGAGGCCGCGCAGGAGTATTACCGGCGCAACTTAAGCCAGGCCACGGGAGATGTGGCGCGGGCCTACCTGCGCAAGCGCGGTGCGTCTGAGGAGGCCGTGGCCGCCTTTGGCCTTGGGGCCAGCGCGGACGACTGGCAGGGCTTGGCGAATTTTCTCAAGTCGCGCGGGTATACGCCGGAAGAAGGCGTGCAGGCCGGGCTGCTGGCCCAGAACGAACGCGGCAATATTTATGACCGCTTTCGGGGCCGTCTCATCTTTCCGATACAGAATTTATCAGGTCAGGTTATTGCCTTTGGTGGAAGAATACTTACAGAGGGTGAACCCAAGTATCTGAACAGCAGCGACACGCCCATCTATAAAAAAGGGGAACACCTTTACGGACTCTTCCAGGCCCGCCAGGCCATGACCCGCAGCAAGCGGGCGATACTCACGGAAGGGTACATGGATGTGCTGTCGCTGCACCAGTTTGGCTACACGGACGCCTGCGGAGTTCTCGGCACCGCGCTCACCCAGGATCAGGTGAAGCGTCTTGCCGGTTTTTGCTCCCGCATGGTGCTGATCTTTGATGGCGATACAGCGGGCCGCAAGGCTGCGCTTCGCAGTGCGGAGATGATTCTGCAGTATGGAACCAAGTGCAGCGTGGTGCTGATGCCTGAGGGCGAGGACGTGGACAGCCTGCTCCAAATGATGGGGCGCGAAGGCTTGGACGCACGCTTAAACAGCGCCGTGGACGGCTTGGACTACTGCCTCTCCGTTGTGCGCGAGGCGTTTTCGCCCCGGGAAATCGTGGGCTGGGCCAATGGGTTTTTGGCGCACTTGGCCGATAACTCCTTGCGGCCTTTTTACGTGCCGCGTTTGGCCCAGGGGCTGGGCATTGCCGAGCAAGACCTGCGCCGCTTTGGCGGTGGGCAGGGCAGGCTTGGCGGAGCTGCGCCCTTTGGGGCGTCGCCTGGACAGCGCACTGCGCCCGCGCCTGCGCAACAGCGGGCCCCGGCCGTTGGACGGGACGAGCGGGACGACCGCTACTTCCTGCGTTTCACCATCCAGTACCCGGAGTACATACCGGAGCTGGTGAAGCGGGGTTTTGAACGGATTCTGGTGACGGACTTTGGCCTTGGGCTTTGGAACAAGCTTTCCGCCGCGGGCGACCAGGACCTGCTGCCCCTGCTTGATGCCGACGAGAAGAGCTTCTGGACCAGGACCCGCAGCGAGGACAAGCCGGAAGGCGAGGCCCTTGCGGAGGAATGGCTGCATGTGTGCCAGCGCATAGAGCTGGCCGGCGTGCACCAGACGCGTGATCAACTGATGGAGCAAATCCGCCTGGCCAGCCAGGCCGGTGATATGGAAGAATTGAAACGGCTCATGGCGGCCCTCACGGATCTCAATGCCCCCAGCAGGGAGGAAGAATGAATAATCTCAAAGAAATCCAGCAAATCAAGCTCCTGATCGCCAAGGGCAAGAAAAACGGATTTCTGACCTTTGAGGAAGTGGGCAAGACCCTCCCCACGGAGATGAACACCCCGGATCAGCTCGAAGAAGTGATGAGCATCTTCGACCAGATGAACATCGTCATTGTTGACAGCGAGGAGAACGGCAAGAAGCTGACCTCCGAGACCGCCGACACCGACGAAGAGCTTGATCTGGTCCCCAGCGAAGGCGACGACGCCGCCGACTATTCCTCCCGCAGCACGGACCCCGTGCGCATGTATCTGCGCGAAATGGGCGCCGTGCCCCTGCTCGACCGCGAGGGCGAGGTGGTCATCGCCAAGAAGANNGTCGAGGTGCCGGTGGCCGTGGAGGAACTTGTCCAGGTGGGCGAGGACCTCAAAAACACCCGCATCAAGCTCAAGGACGTGGTCAAGACCATTGAGGAGGACGACCCCACCGAGGACGAGATGAACCAGCGCCAGCGGGTCATCTTCCTGCTCGACGAGGTCAAGGCGCTGTTCAAAAAGAAGCGCAAGATCTACGACAAGCTCGACGCCTGCGCCCAGCTGGACCGCCGCGTTACCGCTGTGCAGAACGAGATCCTCTCCTACAAGGAGGAGATCGTCACCCGCCTGCGCGACATCAAAATCGAGAAGACCCTCATCGACCGCATCATTGAGACGGTTTCCGACTATGTGCGCCAGATGCACAACTGCCAGCGCGATCTCTCGGCCTACATCCTCTCCGTGGGCAAGAACCGCGACGAGATAGTGCGCATCTTCAAGGCCGTTGACGACCGCGAGATGAACCCGGTCAACGCCTCCGACGCCCTTGGCATGACCGTGGAGGAGTTCTTCTCCTTCAAGGA
>DIVX01000038.1 GCA_002422505.1 Desulfovibrio sp. UBA6121 | reverse complement strand
CGCGGGGGCGTGGATTGAAACCCATATGAGCGAGTAGACGTCCTCCCAATCGCGCGTCGCCCCCCCCTTCGGGGTCCCCTCTTCGCCCCAAACCTCCAAAGCCTGCCAATTCGGCTGCACTCAGGCGGTGTAGCATGGCGGTTTTCCGGTGTAGCATGAACCAAAAGCGGTGTAGCACAGGCCTAGCCCGGTGTAGCATGAGCCGAAAGACAGGGCACCTTAGCCCCTTGCCGTTTTGACATACCCTGGCCTAGCCGCTAGTGATTTCTCCAGCCTCGCGACCACCCACACCCGGCCCGCGCACGGCAAACGCCCCCAGCAAGGAACCCACGCCCCATGTTCGAACAAACCTTCAAGAACGTTGACGACATCCTCTGGAAAGAGGCTGGTTGCGCCACCGAGCTGGACTACACCGAGCAGACCTCCTGGCTGCTCTTCCTCAAGTACCTGGACGACCTAGAGCGCGAGAAAGCCATGGAGGCCCGCCTGACGGGCAAGCCCTACGCGTTCATCCTCGACGCGCCCTATCGCTGGGAAAGCTGGGCCGCGCCAAAAGGGCCAGACGGCAAGATCGATCACAACGCCGTGCTCCTGGGCGACGACCTGAGGGAGTTCGTTGAGCACAAGCTCTTTCCCTACCTGCGCGGCTTCAAAGAGCGCGCCAGCAGCCCCAACACCATCGAGTACAAGGTTGGCGAGATCTTCAGCGAGATCAAGAACAAGATCCACAGCGGCTACAACCTGCGCGAGATCATCGAGCACATCGACGGCTTGCGCTTCCAGTCGCAGACCGAGAAGCACGAGCTCTCGCACCTGTACGAGGCCAAGATCAAGAACATGGGCAACGCCGGGCGCAACGGCGGCGAATACTATACCCCGCGCCCGCTCATCCGCGCCATCATCCAGGTGGTGCGGCCCAGGGTGGGCGAGCGCATCTACGACGGCGCAGTGGGCTCGGCGGGCTTTTTGTGCGAGGCCTACGACTACCTGACCCGCACGCCGGAGCTGACCACCAGCGACCTGGACACGCTGCAAGGGCGCACCTTCTACGGCAAGGAGAAGAAGAGCCTCGCCTACGTCATCGCCATCATGAACATGATCCTGCACGGCATCGAGGCGCCGAACATCATCCGCACCAACACGCTGGCCGAGAACCTGGCCGATATTCAGGAGCGCGACCGCTTTGATGTGGTGCTGGCCAATCCGCCCTTTGGCGGCAAGGAACGCAAGGAGGTTCAGCAGAACTTCCCCATCAAGACCGGCGAGACCGCCTTCCTGTTCCTGCAGCACTTCATCAAGATCCTCAAAGCCGGGGGCCGGGCTGGCATCGTCATCAAGAACACCTTTCTGTCCAACACCGACAACGCCTCAGTGAACCTGCGCAGGCTCTTGCTGGAAAGCTGCAATCTGCACACGGTGCTCGATTTGCCGGGCGGCACGTTCCAGGGCGCGGGCGTGAAGACGGTTGTGCTGTTCTTTGAAAAGGGCGCGCCCACGCGCAGGGTGTGGTTCTACAAGCTGAACCCTGGCCGCAACATGGGCAAAACCAACCCGCTGAACGACGATGATTTGGCCGACTTTTTGGCGCAGCAGAAGACCTTTGCCGATTCGCCGCAGTCGTGGAGCGTGGACGCGGCCACAATCGACCAGGGCACCTTCGATCTCTCGGTGAAAAACCCGAACAATGGCGAGGAGGTCGCCCTGCGCACACCCGAAGAAATCATGGACGAGATCGCCGCCCTCGACGCCGAGAGCGCGGACGTGCTGGCGACCATTCGGGGGTTGTTGTGAAGGAGGGGTGGGAGGTTAAGACGCTGGGAGAGTTGTGCGACATTGTAAATGGCGGCACACCCAAGACAGGCATCGAAGAGTATTGGGGCGGTCAGCATCAATGGATTACGCCTGCTGAAATGGGCAAACGCAGCTCTCCCTATGTCAGCAATTCCGAGCGAACTCTTACCGATCTCGGCCTGCAAAATTGCTCTGCAAGGCCTTTGCCTCCGTATTCGGTGATCCTCTCCTCACGCGCGCCTATTGGGCATCTGGTGATTAATGCAGCGCCAATGGCCACGAACCAAGGCTGCAAAGGGCTGGTTCCGGACAAAACCCTCGACCACAAGTTTTTGTTCTACTTCCTGGGCAAAAGCGTTGAACTTCTTAATGACCTTGGCACGGGGGCAACCTTCAAGGAGCTCTCTGGTGGCAAGCTTAAAGAAGTGCCCATCCCGCTCCCCCCCCTCCCCGAACAACAGCGCATCGTCGCCCTTCTCGACGACGCCTTTGACGGCATCGCCACGGCCAAGGCCAACGCCGAGCAGAACCTCAAAAACGCGCGGGAGTTGTTCGAGAGCCACTTGCAGGCGGTGTTCACGCAGCGGGGCGAGGGGTGGGAACGCCAGCGGATTGAAAACGTTTGCGAGTCGATAATGGACTGTGTGAATAAGACTGCACCAAAAGTTGATGAACCCACGCCCTTCAAAATGATTCGCACAACAAACGTCCGCGGGGGCAAGGTAAATCTCGATTCTGTCTACTACGTTACGGAGGATACTTACAATGTTTGGACACGCCGGCAAACGCCAAAGTCCGGTGATGTGATCTTGACGAGGGAGGCTCCGCTTGGGGAGGTCGGAATGCTCCTAAGCGATGACAAAGTGTTTCTTGGCCAGCGGCTAGTGTCATATCGAGCTGACCCAACACAACTGGATAACCACTTCCTTCTCTACGCATTCCAGTCGGAGGATTTGCAAGGCCAGATTCGTGCTTTGGGTTCTGGTGCCACAGTTCAGCATATGCGGGTGCCAGACTCAAAGAATCTCAAGCTTTCGCTTCCCCACCTGCGTGAGCAGCAGACGATTGTTGCCCATTTAGATGCGTTGTTGGCAACAACACAACTTCTCGAATCCATCTACAAGCAAAAGCTGGCCGCCCTGGACGAGCTCAAGAAATCCCTGCTTCACAAAGCCTTTAATGGTGAGTTATAGGGGCGGGAATATGGAAACGCAGCCGGTTCATTACCACCTGGGGAAGTTCCCGCCAAAGGAACTCGACTGGCCCAAGCTCATTCCGCTCATTGGCCCCGCCAGCGCGGGCCTGGCCCGGTATGACGGCCTGCTGTCCGCCATCCCCAACGCTGATGTTCTTCTCTCACCCCTGACGACGCAGGAAGCCGTCCTTTCCGCGAAGATCGAAGGCACCCGCGTAACGATCGGGGAGGTGCTGGAGATTGAAGCAGGAGGAGAGTCGGAAGCCTTCACGCAGACAAAGCGGGATGAGGCCGAGGAAGTGCTCAACTATCGGAGCGCCATGCTGGCCTGCGTCAAGGAGATGGAGCGGCGACCGTTGTCGCAGCAATTGCTGCGCACGGCGCATGGCATGCTCATGCAGGGCGTACGTGGACAAGACAAATCCCCTGGGCGCTATCGCACGGAACAGAACTGGATCGGTTTCAAGGGCTGCTCCATCGAAGAGGCGAGCTTTGTGCCGGTACCCCCCGAGCATCTTATGGCGGGTATGGATGCATGGGAGCACTATCTCAGCAGCACTCATGCGTCAGATATTCTTGTTCAGCTTGCCATTTTACACGTTGAGTTCGAGGCTCTCCACCCGTTCATGGATGGCAATGGCCGCTTGGGTAGAATGCTGATTCCGCTCTTTATGTATCAACGCAAGCTACTCACACGTCCAGATTTTTATATGAGCGGCTATCTGGAGATAAATCGAGAGGAGTACCAGGAGAAATTGCGCGCTGTCTCACGCGATGGAGCCTGGACGGACTGGTGTGTGTTTTTTCTCCAAGGCGTAAAGGAACAAGCCGCAGAAAATGCGAGCAAAGCCCAGGCAATTCTTGCCCTCTATGATCGTGTGAAAGAACTGGCCGTGGATTTAACGCGTTCCCAGCATGCGATCCGGGCTGTGGATTTCATGTTCAAGACGCCCATTTTTTCCACTCCGGCTTTCACCAGCTTTTCTGGTATTCCAAAGGCTACGGCAAATCGGATTCTCCCTCTTCTCCGTGACGGGGGCATTTTACATACCATTCGAGAAGGACGCGGAAGCAGACCAGGGCTGTACATCTTTAGAGAATTACTAAACATTGCCGAGGGAAAAGAGGCGTTTTGAGTCTCACCCGTGAGATACAAATCACGTTGTGTCTCATGAATTCAAAAGAATGAGACACAAACGCGTTTGTCCCGAACAGGTGAGACACAAAAATAGTGTTCCTGGCTGCGATCATAGGCTGGTCGGGGAATTATAGCCCCTACGCTAAACCACCTAGCCTGGCTCAAAGTGTTTTAACGCAAAACGCTACGTGCCCTTCCACACAAGACTTAGCATGTAACAACAGCGGGATAAGTGTTTCATCGCTAATCGCGAGAACACGCGGAAGAAGACCCAAGCGCAGTCAGGCGCACCGGAGGCTGTGTGGACGAAGCCGAAACCCGCGTCGAGCACATCGCCGAGGCAGGGCGCTACCATAGCCTGTTCTTTAGTTAAGGCAAACGCGTTTCCCTTAACTTAGCCGCTGCGCAAGTTAAGGATGACGAGGGATGACAAGGGAAGAGATACCGTGATCGTCGAAGCAGAGAGGAGTTTTTGAGTCTCACCTGTGAGACACAAACCCGGTTGCGTCTCAAAAAATGCGAAAAGTGAGACGCAAACCCATCGGACACGAGCCAAGAAGGCACAACGCGCCATGAACGAAGCCGAAACCCGCGCCGAGCACATCGACCCCGCCTTGAAAGCGGCGGGCTGGGGCGTGGTGGAAGGCAGCCGCATTCTGCGCGAGTTCCAGATCACCCAAGGCCGCTTGCAGGGCGCGGGCGCGCGCACCAAGCCAGAAATCGCCGACTATGTGCTGGTGTTCCGCAACCGCAAGCTGGCTGTGGTCGAGGCCAAGAAGTGGGACCTGCCGCACACCGAGGGCGTGGCCCAGGCCAAGCGCTACGCGCAGAAGCTGGCGACCCGCTTCACATACTCCACCAACGGTCAGGCCATCTACGGCATCGACATGGACACCGGGGCCGAGGGCGACGCGCCTGCGTTCCCCAGCCCGGAAGAGTTGTGGAGCCGCACCTTTGCCACGCAGAACGCCTGGCGCGACCGCTTCGCCGTGGTTCCCTTCGAGGACAGGGGCGGCACCTTCGGCGGGCGCTATTACCAGGACATTGCGGTCAACCGCGTCATGGAGGCCATCGCGGAGGGCAAGCCGCGCGTGCTGCTGACCCTGGCGACCGGCACGGGCAAGACCTTCATAGCCTTCCAGATCGCCTGGAAACTGTTCCATAGCCGCTGGAACCTGGTGGATTGGAAGAGCGGCAATGCGCCCTCGCGGCGTCCGCGCATCCTGTTCCTGGCCGACCGCAACATACTTGCGGATCAGGCCTACAACGCTTTTTCCGCCTTTGAGGACAAGAGCCCCGGCTCGCTGGTACGCATCTCCCCGGACGAGGTGCGCCAGAAGGGCCGCGTGCCTAAGAACGGCAGCATCTTCTTCACCATCTTCCAGACCTTCATGAGCGGACCCGGCGGCAGCCCCAACTTCGGCGACTATCCGCCGGACTTCTTCGACTGCATCGTTATCGACGAGTGCCACCGGGGCGGAGCCAACAACGAGGGCAACTGGCGCGGCATTCTGGACTACTTCGCGCCCGCAGTGCAACTGGGCCTTACCGCCACGCCCAAGCGCACGGACAACGCCGACACCTACGCCTATTTCGGCGAGCCGGTGTACGTCTACTCGCTCAAGGAAGGCATCAACGACGGCTTCCTGACCCCGTTCAAGGTCAAGCAGATCGCCACCACCCTGGACGAATACGTGTACACGCCGGACGACCAGCTCATCGAGGGCGAGGTGGAGGAGGGGCGGCGCTATGTCGAGACCGACTTCAACCGCGTCATCGAGATCCGGGAACGCGAGAAGTTCCGCGTGAAGCTGTTCATGGACATGATCGACCAGCGCGAGAAGACGCTGGTGTTCTGCGCCACTCAGGACCACGCCCTGGCCGTGCGCGACCTGGTCAACCAGATGAAGACCAGCCGGGACCCGAACTACTGCGTGCGCGTGACCGCCAACGACGGCGCGGCGGGCGAGCAGTTCCTGCGCGAGTTCCAGGACAACGACAAGACCATCCCGACCATCCTCACCACCTCGCAGAAGCTCTCCACCG
>DIVX01000061.1 GCA_002422505.1 Desulfovibrio sp. UBA6121 | reverse complement strand
CACCTGCAGCGCACCGAGGTGCTGGAAGTGGAAGAGGGCTTCGCCAAGGGGCAAAAGGGCTCCAGCGCCATGCCCCACAAAAAAAACCCCATCAGCGCAGAAAACCTCTGCGGCCTTTCCCGCCTCTTGCGCACCAACGCCCTGGCCAGCATGGAGAACATGCCCCTCTGGCACGAGCGCGACATCAGCCACTCCAGCGTGGAGCGCGTCATCATGCCCGATTCCACCATTTTGGCGGACTACATTCTGAACCGCCTGGCCGGGCTGTTGAAGAACCTGCGCATCATCCCCGAAAACATGCAGCGCAACCTGGAAGGCTCCTACGGGCTGTTCTACTCCCAGCGCGTGCTGGTGGCCCTCATCGACCTGGGCCTGCCCCGGCAGAAGGCCTACGAGATGGTGCAGGCCCCGGCCATGCGCTCCTGGGACACCCGCCGCCCCTTCAAGGACGAAGTGCTGGCCGATACGCAAATTCGTGAACACTTAAGTCTAGAAACTCTTGAAAGACTGTTCGACCCCTGCTATTACCTTCGGTACGTGAGTGCCATATTCGACCGGGTCTTCGGCCAGGGACAGGAGTGATCGTGAAGGATTCTAAAGCGAAGCTTGCCCGTCTGCTCATGGCGCTTTCGTATGTGGAAGGCGAGGTGACACTCACCTCCGGTCGCAAAAGCGATTATTATTTCGACTGCAAGCAGACCGCGCTCCATCCGGAGGGCGGCTACCTCATCGGCAAACTGTTTCTGGAAATGCTCAAAGGCTCCGGCGCGCGCGCCGTGGCCGGCATGACCCTTGGCGCGGATCCTCTCGTGGCCTCGGTTTCCGTGCTCTCGCACCTTGAAGGCGCCCCCCTGCCTGCCCTCATCATCCGCAAGCAATCCAAAGGACACGGCACCAACCAGTTCCTGGAAGGCTTGAAGAACGTCACCCCGGGTGATGAAATCGCCCTGCTCGAAGACGTGGTCACCACCGGCGGCACCCTGGTCACCTCGGCGGAGCGCGTGCGCGCGGCCGGGTTCACCGTGGGCGCCGTGCTCTGCGTGCTTGACCGCGAAGAAGGCGGGGCCGAGCGTTTGGCCGAAGCCGGCCTGACGCTCAAGTCCATTTTCACGCGCAAAGAGCTTGTGGCTGCGGCCAAAAGCTAGGTGAAAACGGGCGTCCCGGTCGCCATCGCGCAGGGACCGAGTGGGGCGCCGCAACTTAACATCGCGGAAGAGCCTTGAAAACCGTACGCACCCTACTTTTTCTGGCAAGCCTTGCCCTGGCCCCGGCCCTTGCCCTTGCGGCGGGTTCCGGCTGGGAAACGCGCGTCACGTCCCAGGCCACCAGCCCGGAAATGTTCCTGGGCATCGACAAAGACACGCAAACCTTTTTCATGTTCGGCAAAAAGAGCCCGCTGGAGGTGCTGCGCAAGCTCACCTGCGCCACGGGCCAGGCCCAGGGCGACAAGACCCGCGAAGGCGACAAGCGCACCCCGGAAGGCGTGTACTTCGTTGAGGAGAAAGTTCCCGGCAAGCTGGACTTCGAACTGTACGGCAACCACGCGTTCAGCTTGAACTTTCCCAACCCGGTGGACCGTCTCAAGGGCAAAACCGGCCACGGCATCTGGATCCACGGGCGCGGCAAGCAGTTGCTGGCCCAGGATACCCTCGGCTGCGTGGCCCTGACCGCCCAGGACATCAAGACCCTCGACGGACAGATTCCCCCCGGCACTCCGGTCGTCATCGCCAAGAAGCTCAACTGGAGCAAGGACACCGCCGCCGACCCCACGGCCCAGCACCTGGCCGAGCGCGTGCGCCAGTGGGCCAGCGACTGGCAGAACAAACGCGAACGCTTTTTCGAGTACTTCCAACCCGAGAAATTCAGCCAGACCGAAGGCCTGCCCTTCAGCCAGTTCAAAAGCCACAAGCAGGGCATCTTCGCCCGCCAGCCCTGGATCCACGTCATGGTGGACAACGTGCGCGTGCTGCAGGGACCGGACTACTGGGTCACCACCTTCGACCAGTACTACCGCACCCAGGACCTCATTTCCGCCGTGGGCAAGCGCTTCTACTGGCAGAAGGAGAAGGACGGCTCCTGGCGCATAGTGGGCGGAGAATACACCGACACCGCCCCCGGCACCCTGGAGACCCGCTACCTGACCTCCAAGCGGGCCGAGGTTGACAAGATGCTCAAAGGGTGGCTTGAATCGTGGCTCGCGGCCGACATCGACAAATACATGGCCTACTACGCCGACGACGCCACCAACGGCAAGCAGACCTCGGCCAAGGCCATCCAGGACTTCAAGAAGGCCCTGTGGGCCAGCAAGACCCCCACGCGCATCGCGGCGGACAAGGTCGAGGTGGCCATGCACAAGAACGGGCTCAAGGTGAACTTCATCCAGACCTATGAGGACAGCTCCGGGCATGCCGACAAGGGCCCGAAGACCCTCGTCATTGCGCCCAAGGGCGACGGCTGGGTTATTCTGAACGAAGCGTGGGGCAAGAGCTGATGAAAAACTCCAGCTACAGCGTGCTGTTCATGCGGGACGACGCCGACGTAAAAACGTTGCGCGTAAGCCCCAGGCGGCTCAAGCTGTTGCTGTGGCTTTCCCTAGGCCTCACCGTGGTTGTGCTCGTCGGGCTCATCGTGGGCCTGCGTTCCTTTGTGGGCTACCGCAGCCTGCTTTCAGAGCGGCGCGACCTGGAAGTGCAGCTGGCCGAGGCCCAGGTGAACCTGGAACGCCTGGGCAACCTGAGCAAAATCCAAAACGGAGCGGACACGCCCAAGGGCAAAGACGCCCCCAAGCCGCAGGAAAAGCCCTCGCAGCCGCTGGCGCGGGCCTTCACCAAGATCAACGCGGGCACCATCGCCGTGGAGAACTTCAAGGTGCAGCTCTCCGGCACAAGCCTTACCACCAGCTTCGACCTGAACAACCGCGCCCAGGGCTCGGCCTCCGGCGGCATAAGCCTGTTGCTGCTGCGCAGCGACGGCACCCTGACCGAGCTTGAAGTGCCCAGCGCCTCTGACGTGACCTACCAGATCCAGCGCTTCAAGCGCATCTCCGCCACAGCCCGCACGCCGGAAGGCCTGACCCGCAGGGAGGCCCTGGGGCTCCGGGTGGAGATCAAGAATTCCGACGGGGAAGTGATTCTTGGCGAAACATACTCTCTGGGCAGCTAGCCTCCTTTTTCTGCTTCTGGCCGTGGCCATGGGCAGCGCCCAGGCCTCCAGCCGCAGCAGCTTCGTGTTCTTCGAGGGCACGCAGTATCCCCTGCCCGTGGTCTTCATCCAGGGCGAAACCCCCGGCCCCACGGTCATGGTTCAGGGCGGCATTCAGGGCGACGAGCCCACGGGCTTTTTGGCCGCGCAAATCCTGACCGAGAGCCGCGTGCTCAAGGGCAACCTCATCGTGGTGCCGCGGGCCAACGTGCCCTCCATCCACGTGCACCAGCGCGCCGTCAACGTAGACATGAACCGCCGCTTCGACCGCGACTACAACCAGTTCTACGAGGACCGCCTGGCGCGGGCCGTGCGCTTCCTGCTCTCGCAGTCCAGCGCGCTCATCCACCTGCACGAGGGCTCCGGCTTTTACGACCCCGTCTACGTCAGCCCGCTCAGAAATCCCTCACGCTGGGGCCAGTCCGTCATCATCGACGCCAACACCCACGACCGCCTGGACTTGGCCCAGCTGGTCAACGCCGCCTTGAGCGAAATCAACGCCGCAGTGAAGGAGCAGGACTACCAGTTCAAGCTCTTCAACACCCGCACCTTCGAGTCGGACAGCCGCTACGCCCAGGAAATGCGCAAGTCCCTCACCTTCTACGCCCTGACCAACCTGAACATCCCGGCCATGGCCGTGGAGGTCAGCAAGAACATTGGCGCGCTGGGCTGGAAGGTGAAGCATCAGGTCTACGCCACCTCGGTGCTGCTCAAGCACTGCGGGGTCGACATCGTCTCCCCGGCGGTGGACGAGCGCGAGGTGCAGCGCCTGCACGAGCGCGACTGCCGCCCCAAGATCAACGGCAAGCCCCTGGGCGGCAACGCCCCCATGGCGCTCATGCCCGGCGGCACCCTCAAGGTGGACCCCGGCACCTTCGGCAAAACCGACGACCACGGCCAGGTGGTGGCGGTGTTCGCCTCCGACCGCCAGGGCGTAAACCTTGTGGATTCGCCGCGCATGGCGCTGGAGAGCTTCAAGGAGCTGGAAACCCGCGTGGACGGCCGCAAGGTCAGCTCCACCTCCGTGCGTTTCGCCGGGGCCATGCCCCCGCCGCTGCCCGCCGGGCCGCCGGTGTTCGTGTGCTGGCTCAATGGCAAGCCCGTGCAGGTGAAACAGGGCGAAAGCCTGCGCGCCGTGGCCGGCGACCAACTGGTCATAGAAGGCGTGCTGGGCAGCAAATGGAAGGAAGTGCTGAACTTCAAGGGCTACACCGCCCGCCCGCACGACAACGACGGCCAGGACATGGGCTGGGAAATCATCCTCGACCCGGAAAGCTTCATCGACAAATACCGCCAAAGCGGAAACACACCGGAAACCGCCCGCTACCAGGTGGCGCGGGAGACCAGGGGCGCGCGCCCGTCTTTCTTCTACGTGGACATAGAGCCGCGCCGGGTGCAGACCCTCAAGCTGGTGGACGCCAAGGGCCAGACCTTCAGCGTGCATTGGGCCAGCGGCGGCGAAATTCTGCTGCCTCCGGGCGAATACGCCGTGGCCGAAACCGCCAGCAACGGCCCGCAGAGCCGCATTTTGCCCCTGGCCGGAAATAGGCCCCTCAAACCGGGCGAGAAATTCCGCGTGGAGCCGGGCAAGTCCCTGCTCTTCTCCCTGCGCCAGGCCACCACCTTCGCGGCCCTGGGCACCATGACCCTCGTGCCCAAGGCGGCCCCTCCCAAGGCGGCCACGCCCAAGGCCTAGCCTCCAAAATCCCAACGCTTTCCGACCGGGCCGTGCTTCGGCTGCGCCTGCTTCTGTTTGGCGCAGCCCTTCTGTTTGGGCAGCTCTTCTGTTTGAGACAGCCGCCACGCACCGCCCGTGCCCAAAACGCATCCGAACTGCGGGCGCAGCCAAGCGCAAAGGCCGCCTCCGCCCCGCGCTCCGCTTCCCAACCCTCCCGCCCTGGCACGCCTGCGCCTTCCGGCCTGCGCCTGCACCATGCCCGGCAGCCTCTTCTGCCCCCTGGCGCGGCCCTGCCTCACGCCCAGCACAGAGCAAGCGCGGCCAAGCGCAAAGGCGGCCTCCGCCCCGCGCTCCGCTTCCCAACCCTCCCGCCCTGGCGCGCCTGCGCCTTCCGCCTGCGCCTGCACCACGCCCGGCAGCCTCTTCTGGGCCCTGGCGCAGCCCGACCCCACGCCCGGCACAGAGCGGGCGCGGGCCCGCAGGCACAATCTGCTTTGATAACCGCGCCAAGCCCAGCCCCAAGCCAGCCTGCTGCACCCTGGCGGCGCCCGGCCCGTCCCTGCGCCGGTTCAAGCGTCTTGCGCGACGCGACGCTTGCGGGTAGCCTTTACACTAGAGTCGTCAAAGCCCTTGCAGGCGGGCGCGGCAAGGAGGACGCATGAGCACGGAGCAACAGCAGGCCACGGCCTGGCACAGCCTCACAGGACCGGAGGCCGCAAAACTGCTTAGCGCAGACCCTGCCCAGGGCCTTTGCGCCGTGGAGGTCGAACGCCGTCTGCACCTGCATGGTCCCAACGCCCTGCCCCGGCGCAGGGGCAAATCCGCGCTGGCGCGCCTGCTGCTGCAATTCCACCAGCCCCTTGTGTACATTCTGCTGGCAGCCGGGGCCGTGGCCGCCGCCCTGGGCGAGCCCGTGGACGCCAGCGTCATCTTCGGCGTGGTGCTGGCCAACGCCATCGTCGGATATTTGCAAGAGGCCAAGGCCGTGCAGGCCCTGTCCGCCCTTTCGGCCACCATGACCACCGAGGCCACGGTTTTGCGCGATGGCGCGCACCTGCGCCTCGACGCCGCGCACCTGGTGCCGGGCGACATCGTGCTCCTGCGCTCCGGCGACAAGGTTCCGGCGGACCTGCGCCTGTTGAGCGCACGGGAGCTGCGCACGGACGAATCCATGCTCACCGGGGAGTCTCTGCCGGTGGAAAAGAGCGCGGGCGCCCCGGTTTACAGCGCTACGCTGAACAAAAACGGCAGGCTGGTTTTTGAGGCTACAAAAATTGGGCGGGATACCGTGCTTTCGCAGATTATTCAGCTGGTTGAGAACGCCCAGGCCAGCAAAGCCTCCATCCAGAAGCTTGCGGATAAAATCTCCGCGGTTTTTGTCCCGATTGTCATCGCCGTCGCTGCGCTGACCTTCCTGATCTGGTACTTCCTGGTGCCCCTGCCGGCAGGTTCAGAAGTCTCGCTGCTGGCGCGGGCGCTCATCAATATGGTCGCGGTGCTGGTGATTGCCTGTCCGTGCGCCATGGGCCTGG
>DIVX01000045.1 GCA_002422505.1 Desulfovibrio sp. UBA6121 | reverse complement strand
TGGAGCAGAACTATCGCTCCACCCAGCCCATTCTGGACCTCACCAACATCATCCTGGCCGGGGCGCAGCAGAAGTTCGAAAAGCACCTGTTCACCGAGCGCGTAGGCGGGGCGCGGCCGCGCGTCATCCAGACCCTGAGCGACCAATCCCAGGCCACGCAGGCCGTGGGGCTCATTACGGACATGGCCTCCCGCCACCCCCTGCACGAAATCGCCGTGCTCTTCCGCGCGGGCTACCAGTCGTACCCCCTGGAAGTGGCGCTTACCCGCGCCGGGCTGCCCTACCGCAAGTACGGCGGGGTGCGCTTCCACGAGGCCGCGCACGTGAAGGACATTCTGGCCTATTTGCGCCTGGCGGCCAACCCGGCAGACATGCTGGCCTGGCAGCGGGTGCTGGGCTTCCTCAAGGGCGTGGGCGGCAAAACCGCCAGCAAAATCGCCACCTCTATTCTGACGGGCGATACGGCCGGGCTGGACAAGCACCGCAAACGCTTTGCGGACCTGACCCCGCTGCTGATGGAGCTGGACGCCCTGCGCAAGCTGGACCACGCCCCGGCGGCCGCGCTGGACCGCGCCATGAGCTTCTATGCGCCCACCATGGTGACCCTCTACCCGGACGACTACCCCAAGCGCCAGGCCGGGTTGGAGCAGCTTTCGCAAATCGTCATCAATTACAAGAGCATTGAGGACTTCCTGGCCGACCTGTGCCTGGACGGCACCCAGGCCGAGGACGACCGCACGGAGAACGCCGTGGTGCTCTCCACCGTGCACTCGGCCAAGGGGCTGGAGTGGCGCGGGGTCATCCTCATCGATCTGGTGGAAGAGCGCTTTCCGTCCAAGAAGGCCATGCAGCGCCAGGAGGACATGGAAGAAGAGCGCAGGCTGATGTATGTGGCTTGCACCCGCGCCAAGGACGAACTGGCCCTCATCGTGCCGGGTTCGGTTTACAACCGCTTCAACAACTGCCGCGAACCTGCCGTGGTGAGCCCCTTTGTGGCCGAACTGCCGGACGCCGTGGCCGACCGCTACACCGAGACCTACACCGGCGGCCTGCGCAAAAACGACGAGAAGCTGCGCCCCGGGCTCATGACGCGCGACGACGGCTACCTGCCGCCCGTGGTCTGCCCGGAGCCCGCCCGCCGCCCGGACTACGAGCCGGGGCCGCGCCCAGTGAGCGCCGCAGCCGCCCCGCGCACGCAGTACGCCGCCGCCCCGCCGCCAAAATCCGCCATGGATACGGCCCACGCCAAGCTTGGCCTGTGCGAGCACAAGATCTTCGGACAGGGCAAGATCATCGCCGAGATTCCGCCGGACAAGTACCGGGTGAACTTCCCCGGCTTCGGCCTCAAGGTCATTGTGAAGGATTACGTGAAGCTGCTGTAAGCCTAGCCCTTGGCCTGGTCGGGCGGCTGCGGTGCCTGCTCCGCTTCGATGTCGATCTGCGCCGGGCTCAGGTGGGTCTGGGCGTAGTCCCTGTACACGCCAGCGCTGGTGAACAGGTCGAAGACCTGCGGGTCCACGTGCTTGTCCTTGACCATGAAGCCCATGATTTTCATGGCCTGGGAGAGCTTCATGGGCTCCTTGTAGGGCCTGTCCTTGGCGGTGAGCGCCTCGAACACATCGGCCACGGCCAGAATGCGCGCCTGTAATGAAAGCGCGTCGCCGCCGATGTGGTTGGGATAGCCGGTGCCGTCGAGCTTTTCGTGGTGCGCGCCCGCAAACTCCGGCACGCGCGACAAACGCTTGGGAAAGGGCAGGCGCGTGAGCATATCGATGGTGACCACGGTGTGGTCCTCGATGATCTTGCGCTCGGCGTCGGTGAGGGTGCCCTTGCGGATGCACAAATTTTTGAGCTCGTCCCCGGTGAGCCAGGGCTTTTCCTCGTCGCCGTCCCTATAGGTGCGCGCGGCAATGGCCTTGACCCGCTCAATGCGCTCGTCGCTCATGAACTCGCCCGGCTTGTTGCAGGAAACAACAAAGTCGAGGTCGGCCTCCAACTCCTGCCTGCGCGCCTCCATGTCCTCGGTCACGGCGAACATTTCCGCGCGCGAGGCCCCGCTGCCCGCCAGCTCCAGCAGCTTTTCCAAAAGCTCGGCCTGCAGCGCCTTGCCAATGAACCTGAAGCGCGTGCGCACCATCTCGATGCGGTCCACAATGGCCTCAAGCTTGGTGGACTTGTCCACCACGTGCACCGGGGTGGTAATCTTGCCCACGTCGTGCATCCAGGCGGCCAGCTTGAGCTCCTCCAGCTCGTTCTCGTCGAAGCGCACGTCCTTGAAGGGACCGTCGTTTTGGGCGTTCACGGTTTCGGCTATGCGCATGGTCAGGTCCACCACGCGGTCGATGTGGCCGCGCGTGTACGGGCTCTTGGCGTCAATGGCGGCGGCGATGCTTTGCATGAAGGAATACAGCAGGGCCTTGAGGCCGTTGATGAGCTGGGTGTTGGTGAGGGCGACAGCGGCCTGGCTGGCCAGAGACTGCACCGCTGCAAGCCCGACGGGGGAAAAGGCCGTCACCTCGCCGCTGTGCTTGTCCTTGGCGTTCAAAAGCTGCAAAACGCCAATGATCTCATACTCGTGGTTCTCCATGGGGATGACGAGCATGGACCGGGAGCGGTAGCCCGTGGAGGCGTCGTAGCGGCGCGTGCCGGTGAAGTCGAAGCCCTCCGCGCAGTACACGTCCTCGATGTTCACCACTTCGCGCGTCAGGGCCACGTGGGAGGAGACGTTGGCGTGGTTTTCTTCGCCCTCTGCCGTGTAGAGCCGCACAGGCGGCAGGGTTATGGGATTGCCGCTGGCGCCGCCCAGGCGCACGTTCATGGTGTCGTTCTGCATGACGACCCATTCGAGATATTTGCCGCTGTCGTCCACGATGTACAGGGTGCCCGCGTCGGCCCCGGTGATGGACCGCGCAAGGCTCACGATCATCTCCAGCAGCCGGTCGCGGTTCTGCTCGCCGGAAAGCGCCAGGCCGATGTCCGTCAGGTGCCGCAGGTGCTCGGTCAGCCGGGCCACCTGCCCGCGCAGCTCTTCAATCTCGCAGGGGTCCTGCTTTGGCGCAGGGTTGGGGCCTTTCTCCGTCGCGTGCGGCAGCTCATCAGTCATGCGCTTCCCCCTTCGAACTCCAACCGCCTGCCGCCTGCAACGCTTTATGCATGGCCCAACGCATGCGCCATACGCCCACGCGGCGGCTTTGCTCTACGTATAACATGGCTTGCAGCCGCTGGCAAAGGGGGAAAGGCCACGGTTGCCCGGTGAAAAGGAATGGAGTACAAGGCTCTGTCGCACGGGGAACCGTGCGCCTTTGCACCAGCGCTTTTGAACCTGCACGCCACATCAGGCCGCCAACAGGGAGATCACGTGCCAGCATCCGCCCATCAGCAACGCATCCTCACCGCAGTCCTCGCCATCGGCCTGGTGGCGCTGGCCCTGTGGCAGGGCGGCATCTTCGTGCTGGCGGTGCTCCTGGCCGTATGCGCCCTGGGGCAGTGGGAATTCACGGCCATGTTCCGCCCCGGACCAGAGCACAGGAACCTGCGCCTGACCGGCGTGGCCCTGGGCGCGGCCATGCTGCTCGCCGTGAGCTTCGGCGGGCCGCAGGCCGCCTTGTGGGCGCTCACCGCAGGCTTCTGGTTCCTGGCCCTGCGCTTTCTTTTCCGCTACGGACGCGACCAGAACCACACAGACTTCACCGACGAAATGATCCTGCTGGCCGGGGCGCTGTACCTGCCGCTCATGCTGCAGTTCTGCCTGGGCCTCACCACGCGGGAGATCGTCCTGGTGCTGCTTTCCACCGCTGTTTCCGACACCGCAGCCTATTATTCCGGCACCTTCTTCGGCAAAACAAAAATCTGGCCACAGGTGAGCCCCAAGAAATCCTGGGCCGGGAGCATCGGCGGCTTCACGGGATGCGTGGCCGCCGTCACGGTCTATGGCCTGTACCTGGGCGAGGCCCCGCTGGCCGCCTGGCTGGCCCTGGGCGCGCTGCTCAACGTCGGCGCGCAGTTGGGCGACTTCTTCGAATCCGCCCTGAAGCGCAGGCTGGCGGTGAAGGATTCCGGCACGCTGCTGCCCGGCCACGGCGGCCTGCTCGACCGCATCGACAGCCTGCTGCTGGCCCTGCCCTGCTACGCCCTGTTCAAGCAGGCCGTGCCCTTCTTCCCCTAGGCGCCGCAACGCAGCATGAAAACCTACATTTCCACCTGGCCGCTTTTGGCCCCGGAACTGCCCTTCCCGCGCCGCCTGGCCATTCTGGGCAGCACCGGGTCCATCGGCGTCAACGCCCTGCGTGTGGTGGCAGGCCACCCGGACCTGTTCCACGTGGTCGCCCTGGCCGGGGGCAAAAACGCCAAACGCCTGGCCGAGCAGGCGGCTTGCTTTCGTCCGGCGGTGCTGGCTGTTCTGGACGACGCCACGGCCAAGGAACTGCGCAGCCTGCTGCCCGCTGGCTACGCGCCGCAAGTCCTGGTGGGTCCTGCCGCGTACGATGCTATCGCCACCCTGCCCGAGGCGGACCTGATTCTCTCCGCCATCGTGGGTGCGGCGGGCTTTCTGCCCACCCTGGCGGCGGCCCTTGCGGGCAAGCGCATCGCCCTGGCCAACAAGGAAAGCCTGGTGCTGGGCGGAACGCTCATCCGCCAGGCCTGCCAGCGCTCCGGCGCAATCATCCTGCCGGTCGATTCCGAGCACAACGCCCTGTTCCAGGCCCTGTGCGGCCACGCGGACAACGGCGGCGGCGAGCTCTCCCGGCTCATCCTCACGGCCTCCGGCGGGCCGTTTCGCGGGCGCGACGCGGCCTTTCTGGCCTCCGTCACCCCGGCCCAGGCGCTCAATCATCCCAACTGGAGCATGGGCGCGAAGATTTCCGTAGACTCGGCCAGCCTCATGAACAAGGGGCTGGAGATCATAGAGGCCTGCCATTTGTACGGGCTGCCGGTTGCGCAGGTGGACGTGCTGGTGCATCCGCAAAGCATTGTGCATTCCCTGGCCGAGTATGTGGACGGCTCGCAGCTGGCGCACCTGGGCGTGCCGGACATGCGCATTCCCATTGCGCATTGCCTGTGCTTCCCCCGCCGCGTGGGGCTGGGCATGCCTCGGCTGGACCTGGCCCAGGTGGGCGGGCTGACCTTTGAGCGCGCGGACGAGGGGCTGTTTCCCTGCCTGCGCCTGGCCAAGGAGGCCTACGCCGCAAGCCCCAGCCACCCGGCCGTGCTCAACGCCGCCAACGAGGCCGCCGTGGAGCTGTTTCTCAATGGGCGCATCGGCTTCATGGACATTCCCCGGCTCATAGAGACCGAGCTTACGCGGCACGCGCCCCTGGGCGCGGCGGCCGACCCGGAAATGCTCCTGGCCGTGGACGCCGAAACCCGGCTGCGGGTACGCGCGGCGGCCCGGGCTTAAGCCCGGCGGCGGAAACAGACGACACGCCGCCCGGCGGCGAACAGGCCCCAAGGGCTGGACCACTGCGCCGCGCTGCGTATAGGAAGAGAACGAACAGGCACACGCCCGCCCAGGGGCGCGTGAAGGAGTCTTTGTGGGTGTCATCGCCGTTGTGCTGGTCCTTGGCGGACTGATTTTCTTCCACGAGCTCGGCCACTTCCTTGTGGCGCGCATGCTCGGCATCGGGGTCAAGGCCTTCGCCCTGGGCTTTGGGCCAAAAATAGCCAGCTTCCAGGCGGGCATGACCGAGTACCGCCTGTGCGCCGTGCCCCTGGGCGGCTATGTCATGCTGGCCGGGGAATCGCCGGACCAGGAGGAAGAGCCCAGCATCCCCAAGGGGCTCTTGTTCAACCTGCGCCCGGTGTGGCAGCGCATGTGCGTGGTGGCGGCCGGACCCATCTTCAACTTTCTGCTGGCCTGGGGCATCTATTGGGCGCTCTTCGCCACCCAGGGGCAAATGGGCCTCGCGCCGACAATCGGCCAAGTGATGCCCGAAAGCCCGGCCCTGCGCGCGGGCTTCCAGCCGGGCGACTCCGTGCTCACGGTCAACGGCAAGTCCATCACCTTCTGGGAGGACCTGACCGACCTGGTGCAAGGCTCCGAGGGCAATCCCCTGCGCATGGACATCAAACGCGGCAAGGATCACCTTGTCATCAACGTTATTCCAGAACTGCGCGAGCGCAAGAACGTGTTTGGCGAAACCGTGCGCGCGCCCATGCTCGGCATCGTGGCCGCCAAGGAAATCATCACCCTGGAGCTTTCCGGCTCGCAAAGCCTGATTCTTTCCGGCAAGGAGACTTGGCGCGCCATCGTGAACATGGTCACGGCCCTGGTCAAGATGATCGAGCGCGTGGTGCCCGCCGACGCCATCGGCGGCCCCATCCTCATCGCCCAGCTCATCAACCGCGAGGCCCAGGAAGGCATGGTGGGTTTGCTGGCCCTGGCCGCCGCGCTTTCGGCCAACCTCGGTTTCGTGAACCTGCTGCCCATTCCGGTGCTCGATGGCGGGCATCTGGTGTTCTTCGGCCTGGAGGCCGCCACGCGCAAGCCCTTGAGCATGCGCGCCCGCGCCGCCGCCATGCGTGTGGGCATCGCCATGCTTGCGGCTTTGATGCTTTTTGCGACCTACAATGACCTGCGCCGACTCTTCAAATAGCGCCGCGCCCTGCGCAGCGGGCCTTATCCTGGCCATCAACGGGGCGGACGAGCGCCTGCAACTGGCCCTTGGCCGTCTGCCGGATGTCGAGGGCGGCGGCGAGGGCGGCGGCGAGGGCGGCGAAGCGGAGCTGCTGGCCTCGCAGGAATGGACCGTGCCCGGTCAGGCCGTGCGCTTCCTGGCGCCGAACATCCGCCATATGCTGGACAGCCTGGGCCTGCGCGCCGGGGAGCTCCGGCGCATCGCCTGCGTGCACGGGCCGGGCAGCTTCACGGGGCTGCGCATGTCCCTGGCCCTGGCCGAGGGGCTGGCTGCGGGCTTGGCCTGCGCCAACGGGGCGCAGCTTGCGGGCATAAACCACCTGGCCCTGCTGGCGCATGAGGCTGCGGAGCTTGGGGCCGGAGCCGTGCTGGCCCTGGCCTGGTCGCGCCGGGGGCAGGTGTATGCCCAGGCGTTCCAGGGAGAGGCGGAGCTTACCGGGCCGCTGGTTGCGCATCTGGCCGAGCTGCCGCAGTTGCTGGCCGCCCTGCCCCGCCCGCTGTTGCTGCTGGGCGGCGGGCTGCGCCGCAATCTGCCAGCCCTCCAGGCCCTGGCCGAAGCCGACCCCGGCCTGCGCCTGCTGCCCAAGGGCTGGGACGCGCCCCGCCCGCAGACCCTGCTGACCCTTGCCGGGCGTGCCGCCTTCGGCCCCGGTCCGCTCTCGCCCCTGTACCTGCGCGCCTCCGACGCCGAGGACAACCTGGCGGGCATCGCCGCCGGGCGCGGGCTTTCGGAAGCCGAGGCCAAGGCCATTCTGGCGCGCGGCAGCCGCAGCCTGTCCTGACCTGACCGCCTGTTACTGGCAGACCGCCCTGATCGACGACGCTCAAACCGGGCGCTTCCGTTTCCCACATCCCCGCACGAGCGCAAAGCCCGCACCACACAAAGCGCGCCGCCAAAAAGCAGAGCGCCGGGCCGGCTTCCTCCCCCCTTCCAGGCTGTCCTGGAGCGGGGCCGACCCGGCGCGCGCCGGTATGCGTCGCCCTTCTCGGGCGTTTTCTGCACTGTTATTCTAGGCGGAGAGGCGGCCGATGGTGCTGGACAGCTGGCGGCCAAGGGGAGTCTGGTGGTTAATTTCGCGCTCCACGTTGATGATGCCCTTGAGCACCGTGGAGTGTTTGCGGCACAGGCGCTCGCCAATGGCCGCAAGGGACATGCCCGTGTGTTTTCGGCACAGGTAGAAGGCCGTGTTGCGGGCCAGCACGGTCTGCTGGCTGCGGCTCTTGGACTTGAGCTCAAGTTCGTCGATGCCGTAGCTCTTGCACACGAAGCTGACGATGCGCTCCAGATCCGGGCTGGTGGAGTGGGCGGCGTAATTCTCCAGCACCTGCCAGGCCAGTTCGGTGGTGATCTGCTGCCCCAGCAGGCGGGCCTTGAGCACCAGGTTGTTCAGGCAGCTTTCCAACTGGCGGATGTCTGTGGTCAGGCGTTCGGCCAAAAGCCCGGTGACGTCGTCAGGCACCTGGACTTGCAGGGTGCGCGCCTTGCGCCGCACAATCTCCTCGCGGGTGGCGAAGTCCGGCGCGTCCATGAGGGCCAGAAAGCCCGAAGCGAAGCAGGACACCAGCTGCGGGTCGATCTGGTCCAGCTCGCGCGGGAGGAAGGAGCTGGTGAGCACCACCTTGCAGCCGCGCGCCTGCAGCGCCTTCAGGGTCACCAGCAATTCGTCCTGGAGCTTGCCCTTGCCCTGGAAGAAATGAATATCTTCCAGCAGCAGCACGTCCACGGATTCCCGAAACTCGGTTTTGAAGCGCGCCGCGTCGCGGGCCTTGATGGCCAGCACCAGGCGGGTGGCGAATTCCTCGGCGGAGAGGCAGGCGATGGACAGGCGGCTTTTGTTGCTGCGCGTGGCCAGCTGGCGGCCAATGGCGTGCAGCAGGTGCGTTTTGCCAAGGCCCGGCCCGGCGGAAAGAAAGAGATGGTCCGCAGCCAGGGCGTCGTTGCATAGGCCCTTGGAGGCGGCGCACGCCAGTTCGTTGCAGGGGCCCACAACGAAGTCGTCGAAGCTGAAGCGCCAGCGGGCGGCGGCCATGGGGCGCGGCTGATAGTCCAGCGGCAGGGCCAGGGCGGGCGCGGCCTTGAGCTGCGGCAGCTCTTGCGCGGCCTGCACCACTGGGGCGGGCTTGCGCACAACGACGGTGAGGTCCATCCGCTTGCCGGTGAGTTCTTGCGCGGCCTCGCGCACCACGTCGGAAAGGCGCTCGCGAACCCAGGTGGCGACGAACTCGTTGGGGGCCTGGAGCTCCAGGCTGTTTCCCGCAACATGGGCGGTCAACGGCCTGATCCAGAGGGTGAAAAGCCCCTGTTCCAGTCGATTTTCGAGCATGAGAAGCAATTTCTGCCAAAGGTCCGCATTCATGGAGGCAGGTCTACGCGCCGGGTAGGTTTCCTACAATCCCGGCTGCCGTCAGATCAGGTCTGGAGCACAACAGCGTTCTCTACAATATAACCGACTGAAATAACTGCATTCAGAAAAAAGCGCCAAGGCCTCTGATCAAATATTGAAAATGGGGAAGGCCCGAAAATCATGGCCTCCCGGCAGGACTGCCTTACGGGCCAACTTCTTGTGTAAAAATCTTTCAACATCATAAACTTCATTTTTCAGCGAATTTCGCAAATTTTTACCGTATTTCTCTCTTTTGAGTTTTCACGTAGGCCTATACACCTGTGAAACACATCAATAGTCAAGACTCTCCGCCCCGCACCCGCCTGGGGCAAGGGAATGCGGGATGAGACCCAGTATCAACCCTGAAGGAAGCTTCCCACAGAACATACGTAGTCATATAAATTATCGTTTATTATCAGTTGATTGCACTAGAGGGGAAGGAACAGTTCAAAGGCGTGATTTGAAGCAAAATGGTTGTTGAAGCGCCCTGGCAAAGTGCGGATCGAGGCGCTCAAGGCGGCAAGAACGCCCCAAGCGGGCCAGGGCTATCAGAAACGTGCAGATACCAGCGTCGCCCGAGCCGCATAACCGGGGCAGCGCCCGTGGGGAGAGGTCAGCCGATGGGCACGCTGAAGCGCGGGGAAGACTTCGCGCCCGGCTTCTGCACGGTGATGGTCATGAGCCCCTGGCTCAGGCTGGCGGTGATGGTGCTGCTGTCCACCCCTGGCGGCAGGGCAAAGCGCCGGGCGAAGAGTCCATAGGCGCGCTCCATCATATGATAGGCGGGGTCCTGCTGCCCTTCAACGCAGGCGCGGGGGCAAGGCCTTTCTCCGCGCACCACCAAGTCGCCGTCCTGAACCTCCACCAGCACCTGCTCCGGCGCAACCCCGGGCAGTTCCACCTGGATGATGAAGGCCTGCGCCGTCTCCAGCACATCCGCCAGGGGCGCCCACAAATAGCCCCCGGTACCGGGCCGGTGCGGCGCGGCGGGGTCGTCGTCCAACATCCGTTCCACCTGCTGGCGAAAATCAGCCATGCCGCTCCAGGGATCCCATTTGCCTTTGCCCATATGCACCTCCAGGCCTGGAGCCAGAAATACGCCAATCCGCCAGGACCTGCAATCGTGCCGTCTTCATATTTGTTGCATTGAAATCAGGTGGTGGTACAAGAAAGATGTTGCAAATCAGCCGGGCAAGAGCTAGCAGTAATCATTCCTGGTTGAAACCGACATCCCAAGGGGGGGAGTTCATGGACGTACTTATGCTTTCGCGGTTGCAGTTCGCGGCCGCTACCATGTTTCACTTTTTGTTTGTCCCGCTCACACTGGGCATCTCCGTGCTGATTGCTTGCATGGAGACTGCTTACGCGCGCACCGGCAACCCCATTTACAAGCGCATGGCGAAATTCTGGGGCAAACTCTTCCTCATCAACTTCACCCTCGGCGTGGTCACAGGCATCACCCTGGAATTCCAGTTCGGCACAAACTGGTCGCGCTACTCGGCCTATGTGGGCGATATTTTTGGCTCCCTGCTGGCCATTGAGGCCACGGCGGCCTTCTTCCTCGAATCCACCTTCATCGGCGTGTGGCACTTCGGCTGGGACAAGCTTTCGCCCAAGGCCCACGCCGTAACGGCCTGGCTGGTGGCGGGCGCGGGCAACCTCTCCGCAGTCTGGATCCTCATCGCCAACGGCTTTATGCAGAACCCGCTGGGCTTTGAGCTGCGCAATGGCCGGGCCGAGCTTACGGACTTCATGGCCGTTATTTCCAACCCCTGGGCCTGGAACCAGTTCGTGCACACCGTGGCGGGCTCGTTCTGCGTGGCCGCCTTCTTCATGGCGGGCATCAGCGCCTGGCACCTGCTGCGCAAGCAGAACGTGGAGTTCTTCAGCAAGTCCATGAACATGGCCCTCGTCACCGGGTTGATTGCCGCCGCCGTTGTGGCGGGCCAGGGGCACTTCCACGGCAACCTGGTGGCCAAGCTGCAGCCCGCCAAGCTGGCGGCCATGGAGGCCCACTGGGAAACCGCAAAGAATGCGCCCATGTACCTGCTGCAAATTCCCGACGCGCAAAATGAAAAGAACCTCATCGAGGCCCTGCCCATTCCCTCGCTCTTGAGCATTCTGGCCTTCAACGACCCCGATGCCGAGGTGAAGGGGCTCAAGGACTTCGCCCCGGCCGACCGTCCGCCGGTGGGCATCACCTTCCTGGCCTTCCGCGTCATGGTGGGCATCGGCACGCTCATGCCGCTGCTCATGCTCTTCGGCTACCTGAAGCGCGAGACCCTGGCCAACTATCCGCTGTATCTCAAGATGATGATCTGGGCCATGCCGCTGCCCTACCTGGGCATGCAGGCGGGCTGGGCCGTGGCCGAGGTGGGCCGCCAGCCCTGGATCGTCTACGGCCTCATGCGCACAGCCGATGCGGTTTCGCCCATCACGGCGAGCCAGGCAGGCGGCTCCCTGGTGGCCATGGTGCTGCTGTACACCCTGCTTGGCGCGGCGGGCGCGTACCTTATGGTCACCGCCGCCCGCAAGGGTCCCCAGGACGCCTAAGGCCCGGAACACGAACAACAGCAAGGAGTCGGACATGCTTGAGACCATCTGGTTTTTGCTCTGGGGAGTGCTCTGGGCAGTGTATTTCGTACTGGACGGCTTTGACCTGGGCATGGGCACGCTGATGCCCTTCCTGGCCAAGAGCGAATTCGACAAACGTTCCATCTACAACGCTGGCGGCCCCTTCTGGGACGGCAACGAAGTCTGGCTCATCGCAGCAGGCGGCGTTACCTTCGCGGCCTTCCCCCTGGCCTACGCCACCATGTTCAGCGGGTTGTACACCGCGCTGATGATGCTGCTTTTCTCCCTGATCATCCGCGGCGTTTCCTACGAGTTCCGCAGCAAGGTGGAGAGCGTTTCCTGGCGCAGCTTGTGGGATGCCTGCCACAGCGTGGGCAGCTTCCTGCCCGCCCTGCTTCTGGGCGTGGCCTTCGCCAACATGTTCCACGGCCTGCCGCTGGACGAGAACCACGTGAATCAGTGGGGCGTCATCGAGCTGCTGAACCCCTACGGCCTGCTGGGTGGCGTGCTCTTTGTGGCCATGTTCGCCCTGCATGGGGCCCTTTGGCTGGCCATTCGCGCCACGGGCGACCTGAAGGAACGCGCCAAGGCCGCCGCGTGCAAGCTGTGGCCCGCGGTGCTGGTGCTGGTGCTAGCCTTTTTGGCCTACAGCTTCGTGCACACGCAGCTCTTTGGCAACTACATGAAGAATCCGCACCTGTTCCTCATCCTCATTGCCGCCGTGGCGGGCCTTTTGGCCGCGCGGCTGTACCTGGGCGCGGGCCAGTTGTGGAAGGCCTGGGCCGGTTCCGCTGTGTTCATCGCCTGCGTGGCGCTGTTCGGCGTGGTGGGCCTGTTCCCGTCCATCCTTATCTCCACCCTCAACCCGGCCTGGAGCCTGACCATCCACAACGCGGCCTCCAGCACCCTGACCCTCAAGATCATGCTCGGCGTGGCGCTGGTCTTCGTGCCCATCGTCATCGCCTACCAGGTCTGGTCCCTCAAGACCTTCAGCGAGCCCATCAAGAACGAAGGCGACATGGAATACTAGTCCAGCCGCCCCCTTCCGTCTTGTCAGGTCTTGTCAGGGCCGCTCCAGTTCGGGGCGGCCCTTTTTTTGCGCTGCGCGCAGATACAAAGCCCCCCCAATGCCTCCCCTGGCGAACCGCTGCACAAGCCGAAGCTCAAAATGCGGCCCCAGCGACGGCAGAGCTTCGCGGTACAGATCCGCTGCACGATGTTGCACGCTGCACTTTCGTCTACGCACAATCGTGCATGAAAGCCCTGGGCCGAGGCGCGCCCCCCCCCCGGGGGGCGGGTCCCGCAAGAGATTGCAAGGGTGCTTGCGTCCTGCCGGAACAGTTCGTCCGCGCAGGACAAAAGCCCTGCGGGTCAGCGTGCGTAACGCAGGCGCGCGGTAGAAAGTGCGAAAGGGGTTCGGGCAAGAGAGCGCAGAGGGTGGCGAAGGCGGAGAAGCGGGTGAAAGGACAACAAACGCCGGGAGCAAGCGGCACAAGGCGGGCAATGCGCCAACGTTCGCAGGCCTATTTCTGCTGTGCCGGGACATCCTTGTGCACCACAGTGCAGGTCTTTGCGGGCTTGCTGCCAAAAAGCCTGCGCCGGTAGAGCGAGAGGCAGCCGCCCACAGCGGCCAGCCCGGCCCCAGTGCCCAGCGCGGCGCGGAACCCGGCCATGAAAGCGGCGCCCGGCTCCAGGCCGGCGCTCAAGGCCCGGCCCTGGCAGCCCTCAAAGATGGTGATGGCCACGGCGATGCCGGTGACCATGCCCACGTTGCGCACCAGGGCCAAAACGCCGCCCACCAGGCCCACTTTGTCCTGCGGGGCGCTGGAGAGCACGCTGTTGTTGTTGGGCGACATGAACGCCCCCACGCCAAGGCCCAGCACCACCTGCCCCAGATACACCCGCCACAGGGGCGCGTTCGAATCCAGCAGCGCAAGCAGCACCAGCCCGCAGCACATGACGAACAGGCCCACGGACGTGAGCGTGGCGAAGTTCACCCGCTCGGAAAGGTAGCCGCTCAAGGGGGCGGAAACGGCCATGGTCAGCGGCAGGGACGAGAGCACGAGCCCCATGGCGTAAGGCTCCAGGCCCTGCTGGCCGTGCAGGTAGAAGGGCAGCAGAATGGCGTTGGAGAACATGCTCATAAAGGCCAGAAAGGCCACGATGTTGCCGGAAAGAAACGGCCAGATGCGGAACAGGGAAAGGTCGAGCATGGGATGCGTGCAGCGCCGCTCCCAGGCCGCAAAGCCCCCCAGGGCCGCCACCGCCACGCCCAGGCCGCTCAAAACCGGGGTGGAGCTCCAGCCCCATTCGTGGCCGCGCGTCACGGCCATGAGCAGGCCGATCATGCCCACGGCGAAGAGCGCCGCACCGGCCAGATCCAGGGTTTCATCGCGCAGGCGTTCCTGCCGGGGCAGAAAACGCCGCGCTAAAAACACGCCAAGCGCCCCGATGGGCACGCTTAAATAGAATACACTGCGCCAGCCGAAGCCCTGGATGAGCAGGCCGCCCAGGCCCGGCCCGGCCAGGGAGCCTAGGGCCACGGTAAGCCCCACCATGCCCAGGGCGCGCCCCCGCGTGGAGCCGGGGAAGGCGGCCATGATGATGCCCGGACTGTTGGCCATGAGCATGGCCGCGCCAACGCCCTGCCCCACGCGCGCGGCTATGAGCGCGGCAAGGCTGGGCGCTGCCCCGCACAGGGCGGAGGCCAGGGCAAAAAGAATGAAGCCGATGGAATACATGCGGCGGCGGCCATACATGTCGCCCATGCGGCCAAAGAGCAGCAGCAGGCAGGAAATGACAAGGAAATAGCTGGCCACCACCCACTGCACCTGCGGCAGGCTGGCGTCAAAACCATGGCCGATGGTGGGCAGCGCGGTGTTGACGATGCCCGCGTCGAGGGTGGCCATGAAGGTGCCCAGAACGGAGACGGTGAACGCCCGCCAGTCACCCGATGTCGCTTGCTGCCCGTTGTCTTGCATACCGCTCCCTGCGCGTTGGCGCAGCGGGTTCATTATTGCATTTGACTCCCTCAATCAAGCGTTTTAATCTAGCGTTTCACAAACCGCTTTGGAGGAATGAATGCAACAGGTTGAGATTGCCGACACCAAGCGTAGGCTCCTTGACGCCGCAGGAGAAATTTTTACCGAGAAAGGCTTCAAGGCCGCGACCGTACGGGAAATCTGCCGGGTCGCCAAGGCCAACGTCGCGGCGGTCCATTATCACTTCGGCGACAAGGAAGGCCTGTACAAGGCGCTGCTGGTGGAGGCCTTCGAGTCCGGCCTGCGGCGCTATCCGCCACATATGGGCCTGGGGCCGGAGGCCACAAGCCAGGAGCGGCTGTACGCCTTCATCCAATCCTTCCTGCTGCGCATGCTGGGCAGCGGGCGTTTCGCCTGGTGTGGCAAGCTGATGGCGAGAGAATTGCATGAACCGACGGAAGCCATGGACCACGTTGTACAACACTACATTCTGCCCCTGGCCGCGCAGCTGCGCTCCATAGTGGCGGAGGTTTTGGGCGACGGCGCCCAGCCGAACGACACGCGCACCCTGTTCTGCGCCATGAGCGTTGTGGGCCAGTGCCAGTACATCTTCCGGTCGCGCTCGGTCATCGGCAAGCTTATTCCCAGCATGCGCTTTGATGACGCGGGCATTGAGGCCCTGACGGAACACATTGCAAATTTCTCCCTAAGCGCCCTGAAGAACATGTCAAAATTAGACGAAATGCAAACAACGACCACCGCCGCGCCCCCGGCGAAGGACCGCGAACGATGAACAGCCCCGCCGCTTTCCGCTCAAAGACTCTGCTGCTGTTGTTGGCGGCCCTGAGCCTGCTTGCCCTTGGCGCCTGCGGCAAGGCCAACGGCAAGGACCAGAAAGGCAAAAAGGCCGTGCCCGTGTCGGTGGCCGTGGCGCAGTCCATGTCCGTGCCGGTGCTGGTGCAGGCCGTGGGCAACGTGGAGGCCTTCGCCTCGGTGTCCATCAAACCCCAGGTCGCGGGCGTCATCTCTCGCCAACTGGTGCGAGACGGTCAGGATGTTGTGAAAGACCAGGTGCTTTTCGTCATCGACACGCGCACCTACCACGCCGCCATGCAGGAGGCCCAGGCCCGCCTGCACAAGGACCAGGCCCAGGCACTCAAGGCCGAGGACGACCTGAAACGCTACCAGACGCTCTTTGACCAGGGCGCGATCAGCCGCGACCAGCTGGAGCAGATGCGCACCAACGCCGAGACCCTGCGCGCCTCCCTGGCGTTGGGCCGCGCCCAGGTGGAGCAGGCCCGCGTGCAGTTGGACCACGCCACCATCAAGGCGCCCATTTCCGGCCGCGCGGGCAACGTGCTGGTGCAGGAGGGCAACGTGGTGGGCAAGTCCGGCGACGACCGCGTGCTGCTTGTCATCAATCAGCTCACCCCCATTTCGGTCACGTTCTCCGTTTCAGAGGCGCACCTGCCGGAAATCCAGCGCCAGTCCGCCCTGGGCAAGCTCCAAGTGGAGGCCAGAACGGGCGAGGGCGAACTGCTGGACACCGGCGAACTGGCCAGCATCGACAACAGCGTGGACAAGGCCACGGGCACCATCCGCCTCAAGGGCACCTTTCCAAATAAAGAACTTCGCTTGTGGCCCGGCCAGTTTGTGCGCGCCCAAATACGCCTGGCCGAGCGGGAAAACGCCATCGTCGTGCCCTCCCAGGCCGTGCAAAGCGGCATGAACGGTCTGTACGTTTTCGTTGTCAAGGACGACATGACCGTGGACATGCGCACGGTGACCACCAGCCCCGGCGGCGACCAGACCCTCGTGGTGGACCAGGGCCTGGCCCCGGGCGAAAAGGTGGTGGTGGACGGCCAGGTGATGCTGGTGCCCGGCTCGCTGATTGAAATCAAACCCCAGCAGACAGCGCCCGGCCAGCAGCAAAAACCCGCCGGCCCGGCCGCAGCCGGGAACCAGCCGGACACGCACGCAAACGCCGGGACGGACACGCACGCCAACGCCACAAGCGCGCAAAGCAACGCCACGCGCCAGCTAACGCCGCCGCCGCCCCTTCCCACGCCGCAGGCCCAAACGCCGCAGGTGAAGAAGGACGCCAAGGGGAGCCAGCAGTGAACCCGGCGCGCATCTTCATTGAGCGCCCGATCATGACCACCCTGGTCATGGCCGCCATTCTCATTTTCGGCATCATGGCCTATTTCAAGCTTCCGGTGAGCGACCTGCCCAACGTGGACTTCCCTACCTTGCAGGTTTCCGCCAGCATGGCCGGGGCCAGCCCGGAGAACATGGCTTCCTCTGTAGCCACGCCTCTGGAGAAGGAGTTCTCGAACATCGCGGGCATAGACTCCATGACCTCCACCAACACCCTGGGCAACACGCGCATCACCCTGCAATTCGACCTTGAACGCAACATCGACGCCGCAGCCCAGGACGTTCAGGCGGCCATCGCCTCGGCCCAGCGCAATCTGCCCTCGGACCTGCCCACCCCGCCCACCTTGCGCAAGGTGAACCCGGCCGACCAGCCCATTTTGTACCTTGCGGTTTCTTCCCCCACCCTGCCCCTGTACCAGGTGAGCGAGTACGCCGAGACCATGCTGGCCCAGCGCATCTCCATGATCAGCGGCGTGGCCCAGGTGATGATTTACGGCCAGCAGAAGTACGCCGTGCGCATACAGCTAAACCCGGAGCAGCTCTCCATGCGCGACATCGGCGTGGATGAAGTGGCCGAGGCGGTGCGCAAGGGCAACTCCAACATCGCCACCGGCACCCTTACCGGCCCCACCCGGGAGTATACCGTGGAGGCCAGCGGCCAGCTCAACAACGCCAAGGCGTACATGCCGCTCATCGTGGCCTACCGCGAGGGCGCGCCCGTGCGCATAGCCGACATCGGCACGGCCATCGACTCCGCCCAGAACATAAAACAGTTCAGCATGTTCAACCGCGTCCCGGCCATCACCCTGGCCATTCAGCGCCAGCCGGGCACCAATACCGTGGGCGTGGTCGACGCCATCAAGAAGGCCCTGCCCGGCTACGTGAGCCACATGCCGGCCTCGGTGAAGGTGGAAACCCTCATCGACCGCTCGGAATCCATCCGCGAGAGCGTGGACGACGTGAAGTTCACCCTGNNCTGGTGGTGCTGGTCATCTTCCTGTTTCTGCGCAACCTCTCGGCCACGTTCATTCCCAGCCTGGCCCTGCCCATGAGCGTCATCGGCACCTTCTCGGCCATGCATCTTTTCGGCTTCAACCTGGACAACATCTCGCTCATGGCCCTCACCCTGGCCGTGGGCTTCGTGGTCGATGACGCCATCGTGGTGCTGGAAAACATAGTGCGCCACGCCGAGGCCGGAATGTCCGCGCGCGAGGCCGCGCTCAAGGGCTCCGCCGAAATCGGCTTCACCATCGTCTCCATGACCATCTCCCTCGCCGCCGTGTTCATTCCGGTGCTGTTCATGGGCGGCGTGGTGGGCCGCTTGTTCAAGGAGTTCGCCGTCACCATCATGACGGCCATCCTCATCTCCGGCTTCGTTTCGCTTTCGCTTACGCCCATGCTGGCCAGCCTGATGCTGAAACAGGCCGCGCATACGGTGCACGGCGGCTTTTACAACGCCACGGAGCGCATCTTCGAGGCCATGCTCGGCTTTTACCGCCGCACCCTCACCTGGACCATGCGCCACCGCAGGCTGACGCTGGGCTTCTCGCTCTTGTTGCTGCTGTTCACGGGCTTCTTGTTCGTGCACATCCCCAAGGGCTTCATCCCCAGCGAGGACATCGGCCAGCTGGTGGGCGTCACCGAGGCCGAACAGGGCATCTCCATCGAATACATGCGCGAGCACCAGGCCCGCGTGGCCGACATCGTGGCCGCCGACCCCAACGTCGAGGGCTTCATGTCGATAATCGGCGCGGGCGGCGCGAACGCCACCGGAAACACCGGGCGGCTCATCATACGCCTCAAGCCCCGGCACCAGCGCAAGATGACGGCGGACGAGACCTTGCAGTCCCTGCGCAAGAAGCTCGCCGGGGTGGTGGGCATAAAAAGCTTTTTGCAGAACCCCCCGCCCATCAACCTGGGGGGACGCTTCACCAAGGCGCTCTACCAGTTCACCCTGCAAAGCCCAGACACCGAAGACCTGTTCCAGCGCGCCCAGGCCCTGGAGGCCCGCCTGCGCGAGCTGCCGGAACTGCAGGACGTGAACAGCGACCTGCAGCTCAGCAACCCCCAGCTCAACCTGGCAATCGACCGCGACAAGGCCTCGGCCCTGGGGCTTTCGGCCATGCAGATAGAGGACGCCCTAGGCATTGCCTATGGCCCGCGCGAGGTGAGCACCATCTTTGCGCCCAACAACTCCTATAAGGTGATGCTGGAGCTGGAGCCCCGCTTCCAGCGCGATCCTTCCGCCACGGACATGCTCTACGTGCGCTCTGCCAAGGGCCAGCTTGTGCCCCTTTCCACCCTGGCCCGGCGCGATGTTGGCGTGGGCCCCATGGCGGTGAACCACTCCGGCCAGCTGCCCTCGGTGACCATCTCCTTCAACCTGCGGCCCGGCGTTTCCCTGGGCGAGGCGGTAACCAAGGTGCAGGCCCAGGCCCAGGAGATTCTGCCCGCGAACTTCAGCACCACCTTCCAGGGCACGGCGCAGGCCTTCCAGTCCTCGTTCAAGGGGCTCTGGGTGCTGCTCATCGTCTCCATCGTGGTGATTTATCTTGTGCTTGGCGTGCTGTACGAAAGCTTCATCCACCCGCTGACCATCCTCTCCGGCCTGCCCTCGGCCGGCGCAGGCGCGCTTTTAACGCTGATGCTGTTCCAGCTGGACCTGAATCTGTACGGCTTCGTGGGCATCATCATGCTCATCGGCATCGTGAAGAAAAACGCCATCATGATGATNNGGCCCATCATGATGACCACCATGGCGGCGCTCATGGGCACGCTGCCCATCGCCCTCGGCTTTGGGGCCGGGGCGGAGGCGCGCAGGCCGCTGGGTCTGGCCGTGGTTGGCGGGCTCTTGGTTTCGCAGCTGCTTACGCTTTATTTTACGCCGGTGTACTACGTGTACCTGGACAGGCTGGAGCAGCGCATCACCCGGCTCATGGGCCGGGGAAACGGGAAGGGGAGCGAGAAGGGAAGCGGAAAGTCTGGCGGAAATGCTGCTGCCGCGCTTGCTGCGCCGAAGGCGGAAACTTCACGCTAGCGCAAGCCGGGCCGCACGCGCGGTCCGGCACAACGAAAAAAAATGCGGCCCTGCGGGCTGGTCAGCCGTCGATGAAGTCCGACACGAGCTTCATGAGCTTCTCGTACTGGACGTTGGGGTCGCCGGACTTCATGGCCTGCTCGTTACAACGCAACAGGTAGCGGCGCATGATTTGCGTGGTGGCAGAGCGCAGGGCCGAGCGCACCGCCCGCACCTGCACAAGGATATCCTCGCACTCTTTGCCTTCCTCAATCATGCGCTGAATGCCGCGCACCTGCCCCTCGATGCGCTTCATGCGGGCCATGACGTCCTTTTTGAGGGCTTCCTGGTCCTTCACTTCTTTTACCATCTCCGCCTCCTTGAGCGCCTGTTGCGTGGCAACCCCAGCCTCTTTGTCAGAATTCGCCTTTGCACCGCAGCCGCAACAGTCTCTCTTTCCACACGGGGTATCCGTGGTGCATGCCGCGCCGCCCGCTGCTGCAATGTCATTGAATGTGCTGCTTGGCAAGGGGTCGCCTCCGTTTCCGGCCGTATCTGCGCGCATGCCGCGCCCGCCGAAACGCTTTGGCAGGCCGGATGAACGAACTGTACCGTGTCGAATTATTACGGGCTGTCTGCTATCCGATTATCCCGACAAACTCAATCGGAAAAGCTGCATTGCAGCAGATGCTGCGTGTGCGTTCGGCGACGCGCGGGCAGGGCCTTGCGGTCAACGGCCAGCGCAGGGCGGCAAGGCTAGGCAAGGGGAGGAGAAAGGCGGGCCGGGAACGCACGCCCCGGCCCGCAGCAATGCTCTGCTACTTCTTCTTGTTGTCGATAATGTCGCAGGCGCCATCCTTGGACCACTTGGTGGTGGCCTCCAGGTAGTACACGTCCTTCACGTCCTTGCGCAGGTCGCGGGTCATGTAATAGGCCTCGCCGCTGCGCGCGCCGGTGGCGCACACAAACACCACGGGCTTGTCGAACTTCATGCCGGGCAGCTTCTTCTCCAGTTCGTTCACCGGAATGTTGACGGCGCTGGGGGAATGGCCCTTGGCGAATTCGTCGGGGTCGCGCACGTCGATGAGCTGGATGCTCTCCGGCTTCTCGGCCAGAATCTTCTTGAACTGCTCCACGCTGATGGCGCCCTCCACGCCGCCGGTCTGCACCTTGAGGCCAGCGCCGGAAGCGCCGTACATCTTGACCCAGGCGGGTTCGCCCGCCTCGCAGACCTTGACGTTGGAGTAGCCCAGGGCCATGGCCTTGCGCGCGCTGCTGTGGCTCAAGGGGCACTCGTACCCGCCGCAAAAGAATACCAGCTGGGCGGCCTTGTCCGCAGGCAGCAGGCCGGTCTTCTTGTCGAAGGCGCTGTCCGGAATGCTGATGGCCGAGGGAATGCTGCCCTCAAGGAACTTCACCAGCGGGCGCGAATCCACCAGCAAAAAGCTTTCGCCCTTGGTGATCTGCTCCTTCACGGTCTCCACGCCGATGGCCGGGTAGTTGCCCGCCTTCACCCATTCCGGAAAGCCGCCGGGGAACACCTTCACGTTCTTGTAGCCCAGCTTCTCCGCCTTCTTGGCGGAGTTGTGGGAAAGCCTGCACTCCGGGCCTTCGCAGTAAAACACCAGGGTGATGTTCTTGTCCTTGGGCAAAAGCTCGGCGGCCTTCTTCTCGAATTCGCTGTCCGGCAGGCTGATGGCCGTGGGAATGTAGCCCTGGACGTACTTGGTCTGGTACGGGCGCGAGTCGATGAGCTTGAAGCCCTCCGGGGTGGGCACCTTGGCCAGGGGCTTCACGTAATTGATGTCCACAAGATTCTTGTAGAAGTACTCTGGGTTGGCGGCCTGCGCCTGTACAGCGAAGGCCAGGGCGAACAGGGCCAGCAGAAACGCCTGCACGAGTCTCTTGGTGCGCCGCATGTCAGTCTCCTTGAGGTTCTAAGGTTTGCAATGCTGTCGGGCCGGAGGACCTCCCCCCGCCCGGATTGTCCGTTTGTCCGTCGTATCCCTGTGCGGCCGGTCACTTCGCAGCGCTTTCGCTCCCGCTGTCGCCCTTGGGCAGGCTTTCCAGCCACAGGCCGTGGTGGTGCCGGGCGTAGTCCTGCGGCACGGTGCCCGTGAACATGGAGCGGAAGCCGGGCTTTTCCTCCGGTGAAATGGCCGCCATGTAGATGTGCACAAGCAGCCCCGCGAACACGAGGCCCACCGCCAGATAATGCAGGGTGACGGCCCAGCCCACCAGCACCGTCAACGCTGCGGGCAGCAGCTTGTCCGAGGCCAGCAACACCATGCCGCTGAGGCCGATGACGATGCCACCCAGCACCGAGGTCTGGGCAAAGGCCTTCTGGCCCATGTTGTAATAGCCCTGGGGCGGCAGTTCGCCGCCAACGCCCAGGGTCATGCGGCCCATTTTGCGCACCATCCACACAAGATCGCCGGGGCGCACGCTGAAGATCTCCCGCAGGAAGAACGCGCCCCCGCGCCCGTTGACGCCGAGGTAGACCAGAATACCCACCAGCCAGAGGACGCCTGCGACCTCGTGGATGACCAGGAGCACAGCCCCGCCCGCGCTGCCGCCGCCGAAAAGCCCGCGCAAGAGGTCGGGCAGCCAGGCCCCCAGCGGGTTCAACCGCTCGTTCTTTATGAGCCCCAGCCCCGTAACCAGCAGCACCAGCCAGCAGGCGGCGTTGAACCAGTGCATGCGGATGTCCGAGGGGTCGTGGCGCTTGATTTCTGGGTTAGCGGGCGTCATGGCCGTCCTCCTTCTTGTCCGCGCTTGGGTTCGGGCCGGAATCGTGTCCGCCGGGCTGCGGCTTTTGCCCCACCAGCAGCTGCCGCCCCAGCATGGCCAGCACGCCCAGGCCGGAAAGGCCCACGGCGTACTTCACCAGCGGGGCCACCACCTGGGCGAAGACGTCGAAGGAAAGCGGGTTCACCGGCTGCACGGTCCAGCCCACCGGGGCGGTGCTGGCGATGTAGTACATGTTGGGCTTGGTGTCCGCGCCCTTGGCGATGACGCGCACCACCCTGCCCGCGTTGGCGGCCAAAAGCTGCGCCGCTTCGCTGTTCGGGTCGTTGATGTCGCCGAAGACGCGCGCCTTGGTGGGGCAGGTGTCCACACAGGCCGGGGAAAGCCCGGCGGCCCGGCGCTCCGGGCAGTAGTTGCACTTGTCGGCTATGCGCTTTTGCGGGTCGCGGAAGCGCGCGCCGTACGGGCAGCTGGGAATGCAGTTGCCGCAGCCTATGCACAGCCTGGGGTCGATGACCACGCTGCCGTCGGCCGCGTTCTTGTATGTGGCTCCGGTGGGGCAGGCGCTCAGGCAGGTGGGCTCGTCGCAGTGCATGCAGGCCCCGGGCTGAAAGTGCCCCCGGCCTAGGTTGAGGGCGCTGGGCTTGCTGTTCACAACGACCGGCGCGGCCTCCTTGATCCAGTTGCGCCACACCCCGCGCGAAACGCCGTTGGCCTGCTTGCAGGCGGCCACGCAGGCCTTGCAGTCCATGCACTTGGCCGAGTCTATGACCATGGCGTACTTCTTGTTCATGCCGCCCCCTTCTTCTTCACGCTCACGAAGGTCTCATGGATGGCGGAATTGCCGCAGATGGCGTCGAAACGGCTCTCCAGAATCTCCACAATGCTGGCCCCCACGCCCTTGGTGCGCGAGAGACCGCCAGAGACGCTGCCGAAGCCGGAGAGCATGTACACCGTGTCCTTGCGGATCTTCGGCGTCACCAGGGCCTTGAGCTGGCCCTTGCCCGCCGGGCTTTCCACCTCCACCACGTCGCCCTGGCCCACGCCAAGCTCCCGTGCCGCGTCCTCGTTCAGCCACAGGGTGTTCTCCGGCTCGAATTCCGAAAGCAGCGCGTTGTTGGTGCTGCTGGCCTGGGTAACGCAGGCGCTGCGGCCCGCCACCAGGCGGAACCTGCGCCCGGCCTCGCCCCCGGTCTTGGGCGGCTGGTACACGGGCAGGGCCTCCAGGCCCATTTCCGCGTAGCGGTTGGAATACAGCTCGATCTTGGCGCTGGGCGTCTTGAAGGGCTGCCCGTCCGTGCCGCCCAGGGGCGGGTTGGGCGGATAGTACACGCCGTCGCGCTTCAATATCCCGGCCGCCTCGGGCAGGGCGGCCAGTTGCAGCTCGCGGTACTTGGCGATGTCAAAGTCAAAGGCCTCCGGGAAGCCCAGCTTGGCCGAAAGGGCCTTCAGTATCTCGAACACCGGGCGCGACTGGTGCAGGGGCGCAATGACCGGGTCGCGCCAGACCAGGCACGCGCCCTCGGCCCCGGACTGCAGGGCCTGCACCGGGTCCTGGCGCTCCAGGGCGCTGGGCGCTGGCAGCACCAGGTCGGCCATCCAGGCCGTGTCGCTCATGGTGATGTCCACCACCACCATGAAGTCCAGCTTGTCGATCATCTCGCGGGTCTTCTTGCGGTCCGGCGCGGTGGCCATGGGGTTGGTCTTGTACACAAACCAGCCCTTGAGCGGATAGGGCGCGCCCTTGATGACGTTTTCCCGCGTGATGACGAAGGAGCCTTCGTCGTCAAACAGCAGGGGCACGCTCTTCATGTCCACGCGGCCCGGAGGATTGTCGTCGTAGAACGGAGCCTCGAAGGGCACTTTTTTGAGCCCTGTGGGGCGCGCGGGCACCAGGCCGCCCGGCCTGTCCCAGTTGCCCAGAAGCGCGTTGACAATGGCGAAGCTGCGGCGGATCTGGGTGGAGTTCTCGTAGTCGGAGGTGCGGCGGCCCGGGTAGACCATGGACGCGGGCGCGGCGGCGGCCAGCTCGCGGGCGATGCGGGCAATGTCCGCTGCCGGGATGCCGGTTTCGCCCTCGGCCCATTGGGGCGTCAGCTGCGCCACGTGGGCGGCCAGCTTGTCGAAGCCGCTGGTGCGCTCGGCCACGAAGGCCTGGTCGTAGAGCTTCTCCGTGATGATGACGTGGGCGCAGGCCAGCATGAAGGCCATGTCGGTGCCGGGCTTGATTGCGTGCCACTCCGAGGCCAGGGCCGCGCTCTTGGTGTAGCGCGGGTCCAGCACAACCACCTTGGCGCCCTGGCGCATTATGGCCATCAGGTCCATGCTGTCCGGCGTCACCAGGGCCTCCATGCGGTTGGCCCCGGCCAGGATGACGTACTTGCTGTTCTTCACGTCCGGCTGGGGCACGTCGCCGAAGGTATCCACAAAGGCCCGGCTGCCGGAGAGCAGGCACAGGGATTCGTGGCTGGTGACGTTATACGAGCCGTAGGCCTCGGCGAAGCGGTTCACGAACTGGCTCTGGGTATCGGCCCCGGCGCTGAAGAGCATGCCGCAGCGGGTGTGCTTCTCGGCGATGTCCTTCATCTTGGCGGCGCACAAATCCAGGGCCTCGTCCCAGCCGATGGACTTCCACTTGCCCTCGCCCCGCTGGCCCACGCGCAACATGGGCGTTTTGACCCGGTCCGGGTCGTAGACCTGGTCCACCCCGGCGTTGCCCCGCGCGCAAAGCATGCCGCGGGACTTGGCGAACTTCGGGTTGGGGTCGAGCTTCTTGATGACGCCCCGCTCCACACGGGCTATGAGCCCGCAGCGGTTGAAGCACATGTCGCAGACGCCGAATTTCGACTCCCACTCCGGGGCCTTTGCGGAACCGGCGGCCTGGGCCTGCTGCGGCAAGGCGGCCTGGGCGGCGGTGGCCGCCGTGGCCGTAACGGCCGCTCCGGCCAGGCGCAAAAAGTCGCGGCGGGAAATATTGATGTTGCTCATTCTTGTTCCCCTTTGGCGCGGCGGGGGCCGCACAAACCAGCCCCCGCCACACGCGGCGCTCTTAGTTGCACTTGGCCGGGGAAGGGGAATCCTTGGCAAAGTCGTGCAAATAGGCAAAGATGTCGTTCTTCTCCTCCGGGGTCACGCCCTTCCAGTCCTTGAAGCACTTGAGGGCCTCCGGCTTGGCGAAGGCCTTCTTCCATTCGGCCTGGGTCTTGGAGTTGGGCGAAAGGTCAGAGGCGGTGGCCCCGTGACAGGCGCGGCACTTCTGGCGGTACAGGTACTTGCCCTTGCGGGCGTTGCCCTCGGCGGCGAAAGCCATGCTGACGACGGCCAGGACCAGGATCAGGGCGCTCAAAATGGTTGTGCTGCGCTTCATCTTCGACTCCTTGCTGGTTGAGGTTGCAACATTTTGCGGAACGGCCAGCGGCCCGCCGCGTGTTTCAAAGCTCTTGACTGCCCACTACCCGTATGGGGTATGCGAGTCAAGTGCCCAATCACGAATCTTGCGAAAAAAGTTGACCGGATTCCCCCCGCACGGTAGGGGATTTCAGTTATGTTTTTTACAGCATAACTATCACCTTCTCTGAGGGAGCTGCCTATGAACATCGGCCCATACACTTTCGAAGAATTCAAGGCCAAGGCTGCGGGATTCCACGGCTACCCGGCCCCTGGCCTGCTGATTGGCGGGTACATGGTGGAGCTGGCGCGCCGCCAGTTGCCCGCCGGAACGCTATTCGACGCCGTGGTTGAGACGGCCAAGTGCCTGCCCGACGCCGTGCAGATTCTAACGCCCTGCACCGTTGGCAACGGCTGGATGCGCATTCTGAACCTGGGCCGCTACGCCGTGACCCTGTACGACAAGTACACGGGCGCAGGCGTGCGCGTCTGGGTCGATCTGGAGAAGATGGGATCCTATAATGAGATACGCGGCTGGTTCCTGAAACTCAAGAAAAAAGCCGATCAGGACACGGACCAGCTTTTCCGCGAAATTGAAGAAGTGGGCGAAAACCTGTGCTCCATGGCGCTGGTGCAGGTGGACGACCGCTACCGCAAGCACAAGGGCATGGGCCGCGTCGGCATATGCCCCATCTGCGCCGAGGCCTACCCTGCCAGCGACGGCGCAATCTGCCGCGGCTGCCAGGGCGAGGCCCCCTACGGCGACTCCTTCCGCCCTGTGGAAGTACAGGCGGCCACCCAGCCGCAAGGCGCAGCGCAGCCGGCAACGCACGGCCAGCCCGCCAGCCAGCACAACACACAGCACGACCACGCAGAACAGCGCGATGACCAGACCCCGGCGGAGCAGGCGCCCCCCCTCTCCGGCCCGCAGCTTACCGCAGTGCCCGTTAGCGAGGCCGTGGGCAAAAAAACCCTGCACGACATGACGCGCATTGTGCCCGGCGAGAGCAAGGGCGTGGAGTTCCGCAAGGGGCAAACCATTTCCGGCGGCGACGTGTGCCGCTTGCAGACCATGGGCCGGGCGCATGTGTACCTGGAGCAGGAGACGCCCGACGGCTTCATCCACGAGAACGAGGCCGCGCTGGCCTTTGCGAAGCGCATGGCGGGCGAAAATGTGGCCTTTGACGAAACCCCGCACGAGGGCAAGCTGAACTTCCGCGCCACCGCCACCGGCGTGCTGGTGCTCAATCGCCAACGCCTTGAGGCCTTCAACCTGGTGCCGGATGTAATGTGCGCCAGCCGCCATCATGGCGTGCTTATTGAGGAAGGCAAGGAATTCGCCGGGGCGCGGGCCATTCCGCTGTATCTTAGCGCGGCGAACTTCCGCAAGGCGGAAACCGTGCTGGCAGCCGGGCCGCTGTTCACCATCGCGCCCATCAAGGCCGCGCGGGTGGGCGTGCTGGTGACCGGCACCGAGGTCTTCCAGGGCCTCATCGAGGACAAGTTCGCCCCGGTCATCCGCGAGAAGGTGGAACGCCTGGGCTCGCAGGTGGTCGCGGTGGACATCGTGCCCGACAACGCCGAGCGCATTTCCCAGAGCGTGGCCAAGCTGCTCGCCGCCGGGGCGGACCTCATCGTCACCACGGCCGGGCTTTCCGTTGACCCGGACGACGTGACCCGCAAGGGGCTTTTGGAGGCGGGCCTGACCGACATGCTTTACGGCGCGCCCATTTTGCCCGGGGCCATGACGCTTTTGGGCAAGCTGGCCTGCCCGGCGGGCAGCGCGCGGGTGATGGGCGTGCCCGCCTGCGCCCTGTTCCACAAGGCCACCAGCTTCGATATTCTGCTGCCGCGCGTGCTGGCGGGGCTTGAAATCAAGCGGGCGGACCTGGCGGAAATGTGCGAGGGCGGCTTCTGCCTCAACTGCCGCACCTGCGTATTCCCCAAGTGCCAGTTCGGCAAGTAGAACCAGGCGCAACACTTCCCAACGCCAACATACGGGCCGCCTTCCAGCACTCTGGGGGGCGGCCTTTCTTTTTGCCGGTGCGCCTGCGCCAGGCGCACAGCCTGCATCCACCGCCGGGCTCCGCGTTCCTGCCAGCTCAGCCAGGCCGACGAAACGCCCCCACCCCTCTCACCCGGCTCGTTTCGCAGCGCCTCAGCTTCACCTCAGCTTAGCGTGACTCGTCCCAGTTTTTCCCAACTTGTCCTACTTCGCCCCGCCTTGTCCCAGCTCGCCCCGGCCCGCCTCGCTTTGCCCTGCTGGGTCCACAGCCTCCTGTTCACCTGCCTCATTCCGATGCGTCACCGTTTGCCCGGCTTCCCCTTTCTCCTTCCCCTTCATCCCGGCTTCTCTTGATTCCTCTCTACTCCTTTCGCCCTTTGTCTGAAGCTAACACACCGAAAACATCTGTCATTTCCTCCTGAAACGCTCTGCCGCCTCCCCTCCGCCCTTCCCATCTACCCTGCCTCGCCTTCACCTGCCCCCTCTCTTCTCCTCTACCCTGCTTTGCCCTGCCCCAACGCCGAGGCCCAGGACAACGCATGCGTTGTCCTG
>DIVX01000143.1 GCA_002422505.1 Desulfovibrio sp. UBA6121 | reverse complement strand
GCGCCAAGGCCCCCAAGCTCGTCACCCGCGAGATGATCGGCACCATGCGCCAGGGTTCTGTCATTGTGGACGTTGCCGTTGACCAGGGCGGCTGCATTGAGACCACCAAGGCCACCACCCACGACCACCCGACCTATGTTGTGGACGGCGTGGTGCACTACGGCGTGGCCAACATGCCCGGCGCTGTGCCCCGCACCAGCACCTTCGCCCTGGTGAACCAGACCCTGCCCTATGCCCTCAAGCTGGCCGCCAAGGGCATCGACGCCCTGCGCGAAGACCCGGCCCTGCTGATGGGCCTGAACACCTACAAGGGCCAGCTGACCTGCCCAGCCGTGGGCGAGGCCCTCGGCATCCCCGCCATTACCCCCGCCCAGGCCCTGGCGTAGTCCCCCTCCGCCCCGGCCACGCTTTAAGCCCCCGTCTCTGCGAAGAGGCGGGGGCTTTTTTAGTGGAGGCGGTTATTAATGACGAGAGTTATTGACCGACCGCGCAAACAGCTGTATGCATTGATAGGTTTTTAAGTGACAGATTAATTTAACTGTTGACAAATTAATTTTAGCATCTAAAATTTATAAAAGCAGGGCGCTAAAAGTGCATAGGTTTGGAAACTCCTGCCCTACCCCAAAAAATACCCACCACGCGAGCCAAGCCCTTGGGCAAAGCAGCGAACCAAGGTGGGTTTTTCTTTTCCTTAGGGCTGTTTGCTTATGAAGCCCTTTACAAAGCCCGCCTTATCCCTGCCTGATCAGATTTCTTTGTTACAATCTCGAGGGTTGGAAATATCTGATCCCTCGCGGGCGACTCGCTACCTGCAATTTATTGGTTACTATCGCCTTATGGCTTACGCTCGTCCCTATCAGGTTCTGGCGGATGAAGAGCATACATTCCTTGAGGGAACCACTTTTGATGACCTTCTTGACCTATACGTTTTCGATAGGAAGCTCCGCCTCCACACAATGGACGCAATTGAACGCCTTGAGGTTGCACTTCGCACTGTTATCAACAACCATATGTCGCTGAAATACAGCCAGTTCTGGATAATGGAGAAGTCTCTTTTCCTTGGCAGCTACAAACATGACCAGTTGTTAAGAGATCTTGAAAAAGGCACAAAGAACGGTAGCCATCCATTTTGTGAGGCGTATTACAGAAAATACGATTCCCCCTCTCTTCCTCCTTCCTGGATGGTAGCGGAAGTTCTGTCACTTGGACAATGGTCAATTATTTATGCAAATTTGGCTCATACGGCGGACCAAAAGGCTGTCGCAAATACGTTCAAAGTGCCCTACAGCACATTAAAGAGTTGGCTTCGCTCCCTCTCAACGCTACGCAATATATGCGCGCACCATGGATTAGTATGGAACAGAAAAATCACCTTCCCCCCAAGCCTAGCCAGCCACTTCCAAGCGCCTTCCCCGAATCATTATTACGCCCGTGCGATTGTTACGTGGCAGTTGATGGGGGCGATTACGAGCCACTCCTCATGGCTTAACACCCTAAAGGCTTTACTCCTTACATGCCCACGGCCTATCTCGGAGATGGGCTTCCCCGCTGGCTGGCAGCTGCTCCGGGGCTGGTGACCACGTTTCACCCCCGCATCCACTCCGCCAACTCCCGCTCCCCCATCTCGCCCTTGCCCAGGCGTTCGAACACCAGCACGCGCTCCACGTCCGGGGCGGCGAGATCGTGCCCGTGCAGCACGAGGAACAGCCGCGCGGTCACATAGGCCGTGCGCTTGTTGCCGTCGATGAACGCATGGTTGCGGGCCAAGCCGTACGCATAGGCCGCCGCCAGATCGAAGGCGTCCGGGGCAGCCGCGCCGGGCTCGCGCGGCGCATGGGCCAGCAGATTTTTCGACCGCGCCAGGGCGCTTTCCAGCAAGCCCAGGTCGCGCAGGCCCGGCAGCCCGCCGTGGTCCGCCAGCTGGGCGTCGTGGATGGCCAGCACGGTCTGCGGCAGAATCCACTGCCAGGGGCCAAGCCGCCTTGGCGGCTGCTGCTGTGCCGGAGGTTTCGGGCGAGGGTTCATGACCCGCTCAGCGCTTGGCCAGCTCGCGCAGGATGTGCCGGTCCGCACGCATGATCTTTTCCGCCGCCTCCATTTGCAGGGCGAACGTTTCGTCAACCGGGGTAAGGCGCACGCCGCCGTCCTCGGTTTCGGTGAAATACAGCGTTTCGCCCTCGGCAACCTTCATCCGCGCCAAAACATCCTTGGGGATGACAACGCCGAGCGAGTTACCGATTTTCCGTACTTTGACCGCCTGCATGAGTGCCTCCCGCCTCTGAACATGTAGTAACAAAAGTTATAACACTAGGCGCGGCGCGTCAAGAAGCCTTGCACCCCGCCCCTTGCCATACCGCCCCCAGGTGGCTATAGCCTGCCCCATTATGACAAAAGATCTCATCATCGTTGAGTCACCCGCCAAGGTGAAGACCATCGGCAAATTCCTGGGCAAAGACTACGTCGTCGAGGCGTCGGTCGGCCACGTGCGCGACCTGCCCAAGGGCGACATGGGCCTGGACGAGGCCAACGGCTACGCGCCGCGCTACGAGATAATAAAAGGCAAGGAAGACATAGTGGGCCGCCTGCGCAAAGCCGCCAAGGCTGCGAACCACGTCTTTCTCGCGCCCGACCCTGACCGCGAGGGGGAGGCCATCGGCTGGCACGTGGCCGAACTCATCAAGGCCCAGAACAAGAACGTCAGCCGCATCCAGTTCAACGAGATCACCGCGCGCGCGGTCAAAGAGGCGCTGGAGAACCCCCGGCCCATCAACACCGACCTGGTGGGCGCGCAGCAGGCCAGGCGCGTGCTGGACCGCCTGGTGGGCTACAAAATTTCCCCCATATTATGGAAGCACGTGAAGCGCGGCATCAGCGCCGGGCGCGTGCAGTCGGTCGCCCTGCGGCTGATTGTGGACCGCGAGCGCGAGCGCCGCGCCTTTGAGCCCGTGGAGCACTGGGCGCTTAAGGTCAAGCTGGCGGGCGAGAACCCGCCGCCCTTCCGCGCCGATTTGTGGAAGGTGGGCGCAAAAACCGTTGCCCCGGGCCTCAAGGACATCGGCAGCAAGGACGCGGCGGACGCAATCGTCGCAAACGTGCGCGCCGGGCAGTTCGTGGTGGAGGCCGTGGACGAGAAGGAGCGCAGCAAAAGCGCGCCCCCGCCGTTCACCACCAGCTCCTTGCAGCAGGTGGCCAACCGCGCGCTGGGCTTTCCGGCCAAGAAGACCATGGGCGCGGCCCAGAAGCTGTACGAGGGCGTGGAACTGGGCGACAAGGGCACGGTGGCGCTCATCACCTACATGCGTACCGACTCCGTGCGCATTGCCGACGAGGCCAAGAAGGCCGCGCACGACTTTATTTTGTCCGCCTACGGGCCGGAATACGCCCCGGCCAAGGTCAAGGCCTACAAGACCAAGGAAGGCGCGCAGGACGCCCACGAGGCCTGCCGCCCGGTCGATGTTTCCCTGACGCCGGAAGCGGTGAAGCAGTTTTTGCCCGCCGACCAGTTCAAGCTCTACCAGCTCATTTGGCGGCGCTTTGTGGCCTCGCAGATGACCCCGGCCCGGTTCCACGACACCACGGTGACGGCCAAGAACGCCGCGACGCTGTGGCGCGCCAAGGGCGAGCGCCTGCTGTTCCCCGGCTTTTTGAAGGTGCAGGGCCTGGAGGCCCCGGACCCGGACGCCGAGGCGGAGAACGGGAGCGAGCAACTGCCCAAGCTGACCATCGGCGAGCCCTTGCAGCTGCTGGACCTGACCAGCGAGCAGAAGTTCACCCAGCCGCCCCCGCGCTACACCGAAGCCACGCTGGTCAAGGCACTGGAAGAGGAAGGCATCGGCCGCCCCAGCACCTACGCCGCCATCATCAGCACCCTGCAAGACCGCGAGTACGTGGCCATGGAGGAAAAGCGCTTCGCCCCCACGGAGCTTGGCAGCACCGTGAGCGACAAGCTCGTGGCGCATTTCGCCACCCTCATGGACATCGGCTTCACGGCGGGCATGGAGCAGAAGCTGGACGAAATCGCCGCCGGCGGCCGCGCGTGGGAGGCGGTCATCGAGGAATTCATGGCCGAGTTCATCCCCGCGCTGGAAAAGGCCGGAACCGAGATGAGCCGCGCCACCATCGATTCCGGCGTGGCCTGCCCGGACTGCGGCAAGCCCATGCATGTGAAGTTCGGCAAGAACGGCGAGTTCCTGGGTTGCTCCGGCTACCCGGACTGCAAGGCCATCCGCGAATTCACGCGCGACGAGCAAGGCAACATTCTGCCCGTGGACAAGCCCAAGGAAGAAATCACCGACATTCTCTGCCCCCTGTGCGGCAAGCCCTTTGCGGTGAAAATTCCGCGCAAGGGCCGCTCGCACGAGCCCTTCCTGGGCTGCACGGGCTACCCCAAGTGCAAGAACATCAAGAACTTCAAGCGCGACGAGTTCGGCGGCATCATCGTGCTGGAGGCCCCGGAGGAGATCCCCGCGGGCACCTGCCCGGACTGCGGCAAACCCATGGTCATCAAGACCGCGCGCCGGGGCACCAAGTTCATAGCCTGCACGGGCTACCCGGCCTGCAAGCACACCGAGCCGCTGCCCACGGGCATTGCCTGCCCGCAGCCCGGCTGCACGGGCGAGATGGTGGAAAAAAGCTCGCGCCGGGGCAAGGTGTTCTACTCCTGCTCGCGCTACCCGGACTGCACCTATTCCCTGTGGGACCGCCCGGTGCTTGGCCCCTGCCCGCAGTGCGGCTCGCCGCTTTTGGTGGAAAAGAACACCAAGGCCAAGGGCCCGCACATCGCCTGCCCGAACAAAGACTGCGGCTGGATCAAGCCCGAAGGGGAAGGCGGGGAGTAGCGCGGCGGGCTGTGGGTTGTTTGGCAAGCAAGCGGCCCGTTCCCTGCGCATGGTGCCAAGCAAATGTGTTTATACGATTGCTGCGCTGCCTTATTAAAAGGGACGAACATGCAAGATCCAACCACGTTTTCTGATGTTGGCACTTGGGTTGGTGCTATTGGCACATGTGTTGCCGCTGTTGCCTCAATTTTTGCTGCGTACTTTTTCTACAAAAATTTGGTTTGGCTACAACACTCTCAGAAGAGTAAGGAATTTTCAGATTGTGCAATTGATGCTCTAGAGTCGGCATACACAACTCTTATGGGCACAGACTCAGATAAAGCTCCGCAGAACATAGCAAGCAACTGGACAAGTTCTGCTCGCCAAATCTCGAATTTCAAAGCCCTTAAATCACAGATAGCTTCACATGAGTATATAGTGAAGTGCACTCAAGCCGAAGAGTTCTATCGCAACAGGTTTCAGCGTGCCCTATGTTTAATCCCTGCAATCAATTCAGATTATTTTAGTAAAGGGATATATCAATCTGGTGCTAAGGATGAAGATCCGGAACCCATAAACCTAAATCCAAAATCCCTTGCCGTAGTTTTCAATTTTGCATTCAAAGGGCCATCTGATGACTCGCTTGACAAAGAGTCGGTCCAAGCTCTGCTCGGCTCATCGACCGCCATTAAATACAATATCGCCCTCAAAAATTACCTTGTAAAGTTGGGGGAGCTCCCGAAAGCGTGAGCGCGCGTCAAGAACATGAGGCCCGCACATCGCCTGCCCGAACAAAGACTGCGGCTGGATCAAGCCCGAAGGGGAAGGCGGGGAGTAGCGCGGCGGGCGAAAGCGTTCTATAGGGATGGTGCCGGGGCGTCCCGGCGGTACAACAACACTTTCGCCGCCAGGAGTCCTGTCCATGCGAAACATCGCCCGCATCGTTCTGCCCGCCCTGCTCCTGCTTGCAAGCGCCTGCGCCGCCCAGGAGGCGCCCCCCCTGGACCCGAACCTGACGCCCGAACAAGCCGCCGCCGCCCAGCACTTTCTGGGTGCGGAGTTCGGCAAAATGACCCCGGTGGCGGGCTTCAAGGAGCGCTACAACTGGCGCAACCCCTCCTTTAATCCCAAGAACTACAGCGCGGTCATCATCGACCCCAGCGTGGTGTGGAACGCGCAGGCCATGGCCAAAAGCGCCGGGGTGAGCACGGAAGAACTGGACGCCGTGGCCAGGCACCTGGACCTGGTGCTTATGAAGACCATGCAGGGCATCGACTTCCCCGTTAAGAGCGCCGCCGCGCCGCGCACCCTGCGCATCTCCGCCGCCATCACCCAGGTCAAGGCCAGCAACCCCACCAGAAACACCATTTCCAGCGTGCTGCCCGTGGGCATTTTGATTTCCCTGGGCCGCAAGGCCGTGGGCAGCGCAGACCCCAACGTGGGCTCCTGCTCCATCGAGGTGCGCTTTTCCGACGCCATGAGCGGCGAGACCATGGGGCTCTTTGCCGACCACAAGGACGGCGACAAGTACGACTCCGCCAACTTCCACCAGCTGGGCCAGGCCCAGGAGGCCGTGGACAAGTGGTCGGAGGACCTGCGCGCGGGCGTGCTGCGCGTGTGGGGCGTGCGCCCGCAGTAACGTTCGTCCGCCTGCTGCGGCAGGCCGGGGCGGCACGCAAAAAAGGCCGGGGGGATTGCGCGTCCCTCCGGCCTCTTGTTTCGGCGCGGCGCAGGCTACAGGGCTATGCCCTGGCGCTCGGCAATAAGCTCGAAAGCCCGCTTGGTCAGGTCGGTGATGTTGGGCTTGGAAACCTGGTCGTCGGCCCCCACGCTTTCGCCCTTGTGGCGCAGGCGGTCGGTTATGAGCGAAGAAAACAGGATGACCGGCAGCGCCTTCATGATGGGGTCGTCCTTCACGCGCTTGGTCAGGTTGTGCCCGTCCATTATGGGCATTTCGATGTCGGACACCAGGATGTCCACATAGTCGGTGAGGGGGACGTTCTCCGCCGCGGCCTTGTTCTTGAGGGCGACCAGCGCGTCCCAGGCCTCCTGCCCGTTCACGGTCTGCGTCACCTCGAACCCGGCCTTCTCCAGCATGGTGCCTATCATGCGGCGGATGCTGGTGGAGTCGTCGGCGATGAGGGCGCGGAAATGCTCTTTCTTGACCGGCCTCTTGCTTTCCTGGATCTCGGCCATGGCCGCTTCCTCGATGCGCATGGCCAGGCCGGGATTCAGGTCGGCCAGAATCTTTTCCATGTCCAGAATAAGCAGAATGCGGTCCTCGAAGCGCACAACGCCGGTGACGCTGTTGCCGGAGTACTCGTTCAGGTGCTTGCCCGGCGGCTCCACCTGGGTCCAGCTCAAGCGATGGATGCGCGTGACGCCGGAGACCATGAAGGCCGAGGTCATGCGGTTGAACTCGCTGACGATGACCTTGGTGTCGTCCTTGGAGGTGTCCATGGTTTTGCCCAGCCACAGGGCCAAATCCACCAGGGGGATGATGCGCGAACGCAGGTTGAAGGCGCCCAACACGGAGGGGTGGGGAATCTCAGGCAGTTGCGTCACCACGGGCATACGTATTATTTCCAACACTTTTGCCACGTTGACGCCGTAGAAACCACGGTAACTCTGGCCTGTCGCTTCGTCCTTCTCATCAATGAAGAACTCGACAAGCTCAAGTTCATTGGTGCCGGACTCAAGCAAAATATTCGTCTGGCTCATGGACCCTCCGCAGTATAGACCTGGAACACTTTTTCAGGGTATTTTGTATATGACTTTATGCCAGCTGTAAATAAGACAAGGCGCACAACATCGCTCTGCGCCCAAAAAATCAATACAAAAGAAAAGAGCCAGGCACCCTGCAGACCCACGCCAACATTGGATTGTGGGTATTTCAGGCTTGACTTTCCTGATTGACTGACACTAACAGTTACCAAAGAAATATAAATAGTGTAGATTTTTTCCAACGATTATCCACACTCACACGCAACAGCCTGCGGAAGCGCCCTACAGCTATCTAAAATAAATAGTTTTCTCAGCCTGGCCGCGCTACGTAACCACCGATCACAGAGGCGAATGTGAATCTCAAGGAACGGCTCACCTCCACAGAAAGGCTGCTGCGCTCCATCCGTGGCGGAGAAGCGACGCCGTCCCGGCAAGGGGAAGGCGCCGCCCCGTGCGGGCAGTGCTCCATCTGGACACGCCCGCTTTCCCTGCGCGAGGTGTTCGCAAGCCTTGGGGGCCGCAAGCCCGCCAGTTCCGACCCGGGAGCCAGGACGACAACGGCCCCGGAACCCGCCCCTGCCCAGGGCGCACAGCCCCTGCTGGCCAACCTGCCCGAACAGCCCAGGCAGGCAAACAAAGAGGCCGCCACCCGTGTTGCGCCCGCGCCAAGCCAGACCAAGCCGCCCTTCTGGTGCCGGCAAATTCGCCTTGGCGGCTCCTGCAAAGCCTACTGCATCGGCGTCAGCATTTCCGGGCCCAGCCTGTGCCTGGCCGTCATCCGCCAATCCACCGGCGTGGTGGAGGCGGCGCGCCGCTTCCCCATGGAGCCGGACCAGGCCCCCGGCGAAAAGGGCTTTCCGTCCCTGTTGCAGTCCAGCCTGAAGGCCTTGGGCTTCGCCTCGGTCAATGCGGATTTTTGGGCCGTGCTGCGCTCCTCGGACCTGGACCTGAACATCCTGGCCGTGCCCAGGCTTTCCGGCGGCAAGCTCAACGCCGCCGTGTACTGGACCCTGCAAAAAGAGAAGAAATTCGCCGAGGCCGAGTACTGCCTGGACTATCTGCCCCAGGGGCCGACCCAGGACGCCAAGGAGCCCCGGCTGGACGTGCTCACCTGTCTGGCCCGCAAGGCCGATGTGGAGCGCCTGCGCGACGCCTTCCAGGAGGCCGGATGCGCCCTCACCGGCGTCACCGCCATCCCCAACGCCTTTCTCGCCCTGTACCACAGGCCCGCCGCGCCTGCGGGCTACGCCATGGCGGCCAACATCCACGTGGAGCCGGACTTCTCGGCCATCGGCCTGTACGCCAAGGACCGCCTGCTCTTCAGCCGCTTCATCCGCTCCGGCGCGGGCAGCATGGCCGAGGCCCTGGTCGACCACTTCCAGGCCCTGGCCACGCCCCGGCCCGCACCCCTGGCCGACCTGGAGCTGCCCCTGCCCGGCGCGCCCAAGCCCGCCGCCCCGGATGAGCACGCCCAGCCGGAGCCGCCAGAGCCGCTGAACACCGACCAGGCCCAGGAACTTTTGCGCCATGTGCTGCTTGGCGCGCCCAAGCCCGCCTTCGCCACGCGGCAGCACCTGCTCAGCCCGGAGCAAATGATCAAAATCGTCTCTCCGGCCATTGAGCGCCTGGCGCGCCAGGTGGAGCGCACCCTTGACTACTACGCCAGCAGCCAGCAGGCCCGCTGCGACGCCTTGCATCTGAGCGGCGAGATCTTCGGCTGCCCGGCCATCGCCCAGGCCCTTGCCGGGCAGCTGGGCTTCGCCCCCACCCCCTTCGACGCTGCGGCCATCCTCAAGGCCGGGGAAGGGCAGATCGCCCCGGCGGACCGCATGGCCCTGGCCCCGGCCCTGGCCGCCGCCCTGGCCCAGCCGGACAAGGGCGTGAACCTCATCGCCAACTACAAGGTGCGCACCGTCCAGGAGGCCAAACGTCTGGTCACGCGCAGCATCATTCTCGGTCTGGCCGGGTTCATGCTGCTCATCGGCGCGGCCGGAATGGTGCTGGAGCGCAGCAACGCGGCCAAGCGCAAGGAGCTGGACCAGCTCCAGGACCAGGCGGCCGCCCTGGGCGCCCTGGGCGACGATGAAGCGCTGAAGCTGAAGGTGGAGCGCTTCAAGATGCGCCAGCTGGCCCTGCGCGCCGCATCCACGCGCCTGCTGGCCCCGGCCGCCCTGGCCGACCTGACCCTGCGCACGCCGGAGAACATCCGCCTGCTTTCGCTTAGCGTAGAATACCCGCCCGCAGAGGCCGCAAACACCCCCGCGCCGCCGCCTCCCGGCCAGGCCAAGCCCAAGGCCGCAGCCCAGCCCACCAACCAGGGCACGCTGCTCATCGAGGGCGTGGTCACGGGCGAACGTTCAGGTTTCGACGCCGCGCTCTCGCGCCTGGTGCTCGACCTGCAGACCTCGCCCATGCTGCAAATGCCCGTGGTCAACGAGTCGGGCCTGAAGGAACTGGGCAGCGGAGAGCAGGTGCTGCATTTCATCATGCACGTGGGGGTGAAGTAATGCCCCTGGCGCTGAACATGAACATCAAGCTGACCCCGGAGCTGCGCCAGCTGGGGTTGCGCGTTGTCATCGGGGCCGTGCTTTTGGCTGGCGCGGTGTACCTGCTGGCGCTTATGCCACTGTTCGAGGGCCGCAGGCTCGACAGCGAAATTGCAAGCATGAAGCTCCGGCTGGAGCGGCAGCAAAAGCTCATGCCGGCCCTGACCAGCTTGAGCGCCAACGCGCAGAACGCCACCATGGAGGCGCTGCTGCCGCCCAAGGCCGAGCCCATGCCGCGCGCCCAGGCCTATCTCATCACCGAGCAACTGGGCCACCGGGCCAGGGCTGTGGGCCTGGAGCCCCTTGAAATTTCCCTGGATCCGGCGAGCATGACCGAGGACCAGAACAGCATCCAGGCGCAGGGGGTGTTCAGCGGCGAGTTGGAAGGCGTGCGCGCCTTTCTGCTGGACCTGAACCAGATGCCCAGCCTGGCCCGCGTGGACAAGGTGGAACTGCGCGCCGTGGACGGACGGCTGGAAATGCTGGTGCAGTTGCGCATCGCCCTTGGCGGATAGCGCACGGCGCACCAATGCGCGGGCCTGGGGCCACGGATTTTTCACTGGCGGCGGCACATTGCGAAACAATACAACAGGCGAGCGGTTGGATACGGGATGGAGAAACGGGAAAAAATAATGCTCGGCGCCCTCGCCGCCACCCTGGTGGTTGCGGGCGTGCTGCAGTTCTCCTCCCCCGGTGGTCCGCCCCTGCCCGGCGCTGCGGCCCCATCCGCCCTGAACATGGACGAGGTGCTGCGCAGCGTTGAGCAGGCTAAGCTGCCCCCGGCAAGGGCCTACCGCCTTTCCCTGCTGGCCGACAACGCCACCGGCGACCCGTTCTACGGGGGCCAGGGCGGGCTTTCGCAGGACGAAGGACAGGCCGGGCAGGGTGGAGCCGTGGAGTTCGTCTACTCCGGCTACATTAAGATCGGGCCCAAGATCTTCGCCGTCATCAACGGCGTGGAGTACGCCCACGGCGACGAATTGGCCGAGGGCGGGTATGTGGTCCAAGCCATAGACAAGAACAGTGTGCTGCTGGAGCGAACGGATGGCCCCAGCGGACGCAAGTTCACACGACGCGTCCTTCTTGTGGAAGACGCCACAGACAAGATCCGCATACGGGTGGTCAAAAAACGATGAACCGAAAGCCAACCGCACTTCTGGGGCTCTTGGCCGCGCTTTTGGCCGTCCTTGCCCTGGGCTGCTCCGCCCAGAAAAAACCGGAGCCCGACCACGTCGAGGACGCCTCCGAGACGTGGAAGGCCATGGAGAAGCAGTCGCAGGGGCACTCCCCGCGCGGCCACTTCGCCCTGTCCGAACCGCCGGTGATCATAGACAAGCCCGCAGCCGACCCCGCAGCGCAGGCCAACCCGCCCGTACTGCCCAGCACGCGCATCAGCCTGCGCATGCACAACGCCGAAATGATGGCCGTGCTGCAGGCCCTTTCCCGCGCGGCGGGCAAAAGCATCACCCTTTCCCCCGGCGTAACCGGAACTGTGAACCTGAACATAGTGGAGCGGCCCTGGAGCGAGGTCTTCACCGGCATTCTGAACGCCAACAACCTCACCTACGCCTTTGACGGCGAGACCATCCGCGTCATGTCGCTTTCAGACCTCAAGGCGAACATCGAGCTTGATGCGGCCATGAAGACCGCCAGCCTGCAGCGCAGCATGCGCCACAAGGAAGAGCCCCTCACCACCAGCGTGGCCAAGGTGCGCTTCGCCGACGCCAAGCTGGTGAAGCCCACCCTGGAAAAGACCCTGACCAAGGACAAGGACGGCAAAGCCCTGGGCAGCGTGGAGGTGGACGAGCTCACCAACTCCCTCATCATCCAGAGCGTGGAGTCGGACATCTCCAAGGTCACCCGGCTTTTGACCAAGCTTGACTCCCCGCGCGCCCAGATCAAGCTCAAGGCGCACATTGTGGAAACCACGCGCGAAACCGCCCGCGACCTGGGCATCCTGTGGGGCGGCAGCTACTCTGGCCGGGTGCGCAGCGGCAACAACCTGGGCTTGAGCGGCGGCAGCGCCCTCACCAGCAGCTCCACCTCCGGCAGCACCACCACCACCGTCAGCGAGGCCGTTGTAGGCACGGGCACGCAAGGACCGCTGGGCCTCAACCTGCCCGCCACCTCCGTCGCCAACACCGGCACGGGCATGGCCCTGGACATGACCTTCGGCAAGGTCGGGGGCAGCATACTGGAAACCCAGCTGCAAGCCCTGGCCACGGAAGACAAGCTGAACATCATCTCCAGCCCGTCCATTTCCACCATGGACAATCAGAAAGCCTACACCGAGGCGGGCGAGCGCGTGCCTTACCAGAGCGTAACCGGCACCGGAACCGACACCACCTACACCGTGAACTTCCAGGACGCCGTGCTGCGCCTTGAAATCACCCCGCACATCATCGACGAGGAATTCATCAAGCTCACGGTGCTGGTGCAGAAGGACGAGGTGGACACCTCGCGCACGGTGGCTGGCAACCCGTACATTGTGAAAAAGAAGACCGAGACCACGCTCATTGCCCGCAACGGGGAAACCGTGGTCATTTCCGGCCTGTCCAAGCTGCGCAAACAGTTGAACGAGGCGGGCATTCCGGGCGTGATGAACGTGCCCGGCCTGGGCTGGATAGCCAAAAGCCAAAGCAAGGACGACCTCAAGGACGAGTTCATGATCTTCATTACGCCCACGGTGCTGGCCGACTGGAAAGAAGGCGAGCGCCAGAAGTCGTATGAGGAGCTGGAGCAGGAGCTCATCGACGCGCGCAAGGCCGCAGCGGACAAAGCCAACGGCAAAACGCCGGAAGCGGAAGGCTCCACCGGCGGCAAAACCCCCGGCGAGAAACCCTTGCGTTCCGATCTGCGCAGGCTCATCATTCCCGGGCAGGAGCCCCTGGAGCTGACCCTGACCCTGCTGCCCGCGCCGGGCGCGCCCGCAGGCCGGGCAAGCCTTGTCCCGGCGGCCGAGGCCACCCTGGAGCTGCCCATGGCCGGAGCAACGACGAACCTTCCGAACGGCTCTGCGGGTGCAGCCCCAGCATGCGGCGCGGCATGCGACGCGCCCGGCAACGCTTCCGGCAACGCGGCATGCGATGCTTCCGGCCATGCGGCATGCGACGCTTTCGGCAACGCTTTCGGCAACGCGCCCGGCAACGCTTTCGGCAACGCGGCATGCGATGCTTCCTGCCATGCGTCCAACAATGCTTCCGGTCAAGTGCCCGGCCAAGCGGCACGCAGCCAAACGCAGGGCCTTCTCGCTCAGGCTCCCCTGCTTCATACCAAAGCGGCGCGCTCCGCCGCAGGAGACGGCAGATGAACCACTACGCCGCAATCGGCTTTCAGCGCGAGCCCTTCTCCAACTCCCCGGACCCCAACTTTCTGCTGGGCACGCGCCAGCACGCCACCTGCCTGCAGGAACTTGAAATCTCCCTGCGCCTGCGCCGGGGGCTGAACCTGGTGACGGGCGAAATAGGCACCGGCAAAACCACCCTGTGCCGCAGCCTTTTGCGCGCCTTTGCCCAGGATGCGGGCACCGACGTGCACCTGCTGCTGGACCCGCACTTCGACAGCAGCGAGGAGTTCCTGCGCGTCATTCTGGCCAGCGTTACCGGCCAAAGCCCGGAACCCGGCCTGGGCCTGTGGGCCCTCAAGGAAACGCTCAAGCAGCAGCTTTTCCGCCTGGGCATGGTGGAAAAGCGCCTGGTGGTGCTCATCATCGACGAAGGCCAGAAGATTTCGCCCGCGAACCTGGAGATTCTGCGCGAGCTGCTGAATTACGAAACCAACACCTCGAAGCTGCTGCAAATCGTCATTTTCGCCCAGCGCGAGCTGGAGCCCATTGTGGACGCCATGCCCAATCTGGCCGACCGCATCAACGTGCGGCGCAGGCTCAGGCCCCTTTCCTTCGGCGAAACGCGGCAGATGGTTCGCCACCGTCTGGCCGTGGCCGCAGCAGGCGCACAGCCTGCGGCGCGCTTCAGCCTGCCTGCGCTGCTGGCCATTCACTTGGCCTGCGGCGGGTCGCCGCGCAAAACCGTGCGCCTGTGCCACATGGCGCTTATGGAAATGCTGGTGCGCGGCAAAAAAAGCGTGGGCCTGGCCGAGGTGCGCGGCTGCGCCCAGCCCGACGCCACGCCCAGGCGGGTTCCGCGCCGGGCCGCCGGGCTGGCCATGCTGACGGTGCTGAGCCTTGGGCTTGGCGGACTTTGGCTTTCCCTGGGCGCCTCCGGCCCGGTGCTGGGAACACCTGCGGGGCAGGCCCAGGCTCGCCCTGCCGGGCAGGAAGCCGGTCCTGCCGTTGCCGCTATTTCGCCCCAGAAGCTTTCCCTTTCCCCGGACGAAGCCCAGGCGGGCCAAGCCACGGCCGCGCAGCAGGCCCAGGGAGCGGACGCAACGCAATCTCCCCTGGCCGGGCGCGTTTCCCTGCTGCCCCAGCACGACCAGGGCCCCGCCATGCGCGAGATGGTGGAACCTCCGCACGCGCCCCAGCCCCAGGCGCCCCTGCCCCAGGCGGAAGACCAGCCCGCCCTGGAGCCCGTAAACAGCCAAACGGCGGCTCTGGCCTTGGCGCAGCGGCCCATGGCCCGGCAGTTGGGCGCCTCCGCCCCGGAACGCCAGTAAGCCCCCCGCGGCCAGGACGACAGAAGTGAGACGGGAACGCAAACGCCTTGGCGAACTGCTCATCGAAGTGGGCGCCTTGACCGAGGAGCAGCTCCAGACGGCGCTCTCCGGCCAGAAGAAGTCCGGCCTGAAGCTCGGCCAGTACCTCATCCAGTCGGGCATCCTCAAAGAGAACATCATCATCGACTCTGTAGGGCGGCAGCTGCGCATAGACCGCTACACGCCGGACAAGCACCCCTACGAGGACCGCATCGACTCCTTCCTGCCGGAGGAGCTGGCCCAGCGCTACCGCCTGGTGCCGCTGTCCAAGCGCGGCCACCTGCTGCTCATCGCCATGACCGACCCCATGGACATCAACGCCCTGGACGCGGTGGAGATAGCCACCAATCTTGAGGTGGAGCCGGTCATCTGCTCGGAGAACGACTACGAGCTGCTCTTCAGCGCCATTTATGGCCGGGGCGAGCAGGGCAAGGACCTCTTCGGCGGCATTTCCGAGGACGAATACGACATCACCACCCAAACGGGCGGCGAGGAAAAGGAAGACATCGCCATCGACACCCTGCAGGACCAGGCCTCCCAGGCCCCGGTCATCCGCATGGTGAACTCCATTCTGAGCCAGGCCGTGCGCGAACACGCCAGCGACGTGCACATCAGCCCGGAGAAGGACAGCATTCAGCTGCGTTTTCGCGTGGATGGCAAGCTGCGCATGATTCCCGCGCCCCCCAAGGCCGGATTTTTGCCGCTTGTTTCGCGCCTCAAGATCATGAGCAACATGGACATCGCCGTGTCCAAGATTCCCCAGGACGGCCGCTTCACCTTCGTCACCCAGCGCCGGGAATTCAACGTGCGCGCGTCTTCTCTGCCCACGGTCCACGGCGAGAACATCGTGCTGCGCCTGCTGGAGCGCAACGCCAACGGCCTGAGCCTGGGCGAGCTGGGCCTTTCCAAGGCCGACAGCGCCAAGGTGGAGGCCGCCGTGGTGAAGCCCTACGGGCTCATTGTGGCCGCAGGCCCCACGGGCAGCGGCAAAAGCACCACGCTGTACGCCCTGCTGCGGCACATCAACACGCCAGACATCAACATAGTGACCCTGGAAGACCCCGTGGAGTACCGCATGCCCACGGTGCGCCAGGTGCAGTTGAACCGCAAGGCGGGCATGACCTTCGCCTCCGGCCTGCGCAGCATTTTGCGCCAGGACCCGGACGTGATCCTGGTGGGCGAGNNCACCCTGCACACCAACGACGCCGCCACGGCCATTACCCGGCTGGTGGAGATGGGCATACAGCCCTTCCTGGTCTCCACCGTGCTTTTGGCCTCCATAAGCCAGCGCCTGCTGCGCAAGAACTGCCCGCACTGCCTGGAATCGTACACGCCGCGCAAGGACCTGCTCATGGCCTTCGGCATCAGCGAGGCGCTGTTGCCCAAGTTCAACTTCCAGCGCGGCGCAGGCTGCCGCACCTGCCACCAAACCGGCTATTCCGGCCGCATGGCCATCTACGAGGTGCTGCAGGTGAACGAAATGGTGCAGGACATGATCATGCGCGGGGCCACGGCCAAAGACATCGCCAAGGCCTGCGTGCAGGCCCGCACCATGCGCACCCTGAAGGCCGACGCCCTGGCCAAGGTGGCGCGCGGGCTGACCACCCTGGAAGAGGCCGCCGCCCAGGTCATGATCTAGGGAGCGCCGCGCCATGCCCTTCTTCAAATACACGGCCATGGACTCCAGCGGGGCCAACGCCAAGGGCGTCATAGAGGCCTCCAGCGCGGAGAACGCCGAGGACCTGCTGGCCCAGCGCGGATTCATTCCCACGGGCGTGGTGGAAACCAGCGGCCCGGACGGGAACGGCGGCGGCGGTTTCTTGACGGACCTGTCAAACCGCATGCAGAAGATCAAGCCCCAGGACTTGATTCTGTTCACCAAGCAGCTGCGCACCATGTTGAACGCGGGCATTCCCGTGCTGCAATCCATGGACGTGCTCTACAACCAGACGGAAAACCCGCGCCTCAAGGCCGCCATCAGCAGCATCAGCGCCGACATCAAGAGCGGCGGCACCATGTCCCGCTCCTTTGCCAAGCATCCGGGCGTGTTCTCCGATCTCTACTGCAACATGATCCGCGCGGGCGAGATAAGCGGCACCCTGACGGAAGTGCTGGAGCGCCTCATCTACATTGTGGAGCACGAGTTCAAGGTCAAGAAGGACATCAAGAGCGCCCTCACCTACCCCATTGTCGTGGTGGTGGCCCTGGTGGTGGCGTTTTTTGTGCTCATCTTCTTTGTGCTGCCGCAGTTCGTGGATTTGTTCAGCAAGGCGGGCATAGAGCTGCCCATGCCCACGCGGGTGTGCCTGGCCATATATTCCGGCCTGTCGCACTACTGGTACCTGGCGCTTGCGGTCCTGGGCGGGCTGGCCGTGGCCTACTCGGCCTATGTGCGCACGGAACAGGGCAAGATAGTGCGCGACGGTTTTTTCCTGCGCCTGCCCATTCTCGGCCCGGTGTTCAAAAAGGCCGCAATGGCGCGCTTCGCCAGTATTTTCGCTATTTTGCAGGCCAGCGGCATTACCGTGCTGGAGGCCATGGATATTTTGACCGGCACCATTGGAAACGCCTATATCGCCAACGATTTTCGTAATCTGCGCACCATGCTGGAGCAGGGGCGCGGGCTTTCCGGCCCGTTGCGCACCTGTAACTCCTTCACGCCCATGATGGTCTCAATGATAACCATTGGCGAAGAAACCGGAAACATGGAGGAGATGCTGCGCGAGGCGGCCATGCACTATGATTATGAGGTGGAGTACGCCGTGAGCAAGATGAGCGAGCTCTTGGGGCCGGTGCTGGTGGCGGGGCTCACCGGGGTGGTGGGCTTCTTCGCCTTGGCCATCTTCCTGCCATTGGTAGAGCTGATGCAAAACTCCATGAAGGGTCTTTAAACTAATTATTTTATCCTTTCAGCGAGTTAAATCGTGGTATCGGAATTGCCGCTAGACGCATTGGAACAGGATTTGCTACTAATTTCTCACAAGCTCCTGGGTGCTCCCGGGAGGGGAAAACGGAACATCTTTCCGGCGCAGTCCGGAAAACACACCAAGGAGGCATTTATGGAACTGAAGAAACACAGCAAGCGCGAGGGCGGCTTCACCCTCATCGAACTCATCTCGGTCATCATCATCCTGGGCATCTTGGCCGCGGTCATCACGCCCAAGTACTTCAGCATGACGGACAAGGCCAACCAGGCGGTATACACCGGGGCTCTCAACGAGGGTTCCTCGCGCCTGAACCTCGCCTACGCCAAGTACGTCATGACCAAAAACGCGCCCCCCGCGCAACTCTCCGACCTGCTGACGAACGACTACCTCGGAGCCACGTCGAGCGACATGGGCGATTTCAAGGCCACCTACAGCGACTATGCCGCCCCGAGCGCCACCGCCGCAGGCACCGTGAAGATCACCGTCGCCCCCACCACCGGTACCGCGCCGACCAACATAACGACGACCAAGACCGTGCAGTGGCCCGGCGAGTTCGTTTCGACCACTCCGTAACGCCACAGGGCATCGCGTCAAAGAACAAGGGGGCTTCGGCCCCCTTTTTTTTGAGCCAGCGTCTTGTGCGCCGCGTTCGTCTTGTGCTAGCGCAGAGATATGGCAGACCAGCTTCTCGCACCGCCGCTTTGCCCCAAACCCCACAGCCGCCCGCCACGGCGCGCGCTGGGCTTCACGCTGGTCGAACTCATCGTGGTCCTCGTCATTCTGGGCATTCTGGCCGCCGTGGTCACGCCACGATACTCCAACATTGTAGACAAGGTGCTGAACGTTGCGGCCAACACTGCCGCAGGCGAGGCCATAATCCGTCTGCAAGGGGCCACCCAACTGTATGCTATAGACACGGGAAGCCCACCCAGAGCAATCAGCGATCTTCAACCAATGCGCTATCTTAATCTTGACGCAAGCGGCAAGACCAGCATCGGCTCATACGATGCAGCCTACACCTACAACGAGGAAGCAGGCGAAGTCACCGTCACCATCACCAGCGCGGGCGACCCTGCTACCCTCTCAACCAAGACCCTGCCTTGGCCCTGATACAGCCCCCCCCTCCCGTCTACGCACACTTTCCCCTTTGATTTCTCCAACTCCCGAAGTATAGTCCAACGCATGGCCGGAATCGGTTTCTTTCGGCCTTTTGCACCCGCGCGGCACGCGCAGAACGCCCCGAACCGGAGGCCCGGAACCGCATGGCCCAGATCAACGCCTTTTTCAACATGCTCCACGAACACGGCGGCAGCGACCTGCACCTTGCCAGCGGCTCCCAGCCGCTGTTGCGCCTGCGCGGCCAGCTTACGCGCATAAAATACAAGGTGCTGGAGCATGAAGAACTCAAAACCATGCTCTACGAGATAACCCCGGAAGCCAAGATAAAGCACTTCGAGGAGACCGGCGACGTGGACTTCGCCCACGAGCTGCCCGGCGTGGCCCGCTACCGCGTCAATTTTTTCATGCAGCACCGGGGCATTGCCGCCGTGTTCCGCGAAATTCCGCAAGAAATCCTCACGGTGGAGCAGCTGGGCCTGCCCACGCGCCTGCGCGACCTGGCCATGCTGAACAAGGGCCTGGTGCTGGTCACCGGTCCCACGGGCAGCGGCAAGTCCACCACGCTCGCCGCCATAATCGACCACGCCAACAAGAACCGGCGCGACCACATTCTGACCATTGAGGACCCCATTGAGTTTGTGCACCAGCCGCAAGGCTGCCTGGTGAACCAGCGCGAGGTGGGGCGCGATACGGCGGGCTTCAAGGCCGCCCTGCGCGGGGCCCTGCGCGAGGACCCGGACATCNNCCAGCTGGCGCTGGAGGCGGCGGAGACCGGGCACCTCGTGTTCAGCACCCTGCACACCCAAAGCGCCCACAAAACCATCGACCGCATCATCGAGGTGTTCCCGGAGGACTCCCAGTCCCAGGTGCGCACCAGCCTTGCGGAATCGCTGCGGGCGGTTATTTCGCAAACCCTGTTCAAGCGCGTGGACAAACCCGGCCGCGTGGCCGCCCAGGAAATCCTCATGGCCATTCCCAGCGTGCGCAACCTGATACGCGAGGCCAAGACCCACCAGCTGCCCAGCGTGCTGCAAACCGGGCGCGAGGCGGGCATGCAGACCCTGGACGACGAGATCTGCCGTCTGGTGGAAACCGGCGTCATTAGCCCGGAGGACGCCCTGACCCAGGCCCAGAACAAGGAGAAGGTCCAGGCCGCAATCGACAAACTCGCCGGAGGCGCGCTGTGAACATGACCCGCCAGCAGTTTGACGCCCTCATAGGCCAGGTGCTGGAGCAGCACCCGGACGTGGCCGACGTGATCATCACCACGGGCAAGGTCATTCAGGCCGAGGTGCACGGCGAACTCAAAGACGCCAGCACCACGCCGGAGCTGGGCAGGCTCTCCGCGCTCATCACCAAGGCCATGGCCCTGGCGTTGATTGGCGAAAACGCCCGCCTGCAAAAGGCCCTTTCCAGCAAGGGCTCCTGCGATCTTTCCTACGCGCTGCCGGGCAAGGGCCGCTTCCGGGTAAACATCTTCAGCCAGCGCGGCTCCCTGGCCCTTGTCATGCGCAGGCTGCCCTCGCGCATTCCCACCATGGAGGAACTGGGCCTGCCCCAGGCCTTCCACGACATGGCCCCGGAAAAGAACGGGCTCATCCTGGTCACCGGCGGCACGGGCTCGGGCAAGTCCAACTCCCTGGCCGCCCTCATCGACCGCATCAACGAAACCCGCGCCGGGCACATCGTGACCCTTGAAGACCCCGTTGAGTTCACCCACCCGCACAAGAAGGGCACAGTCAATCAGCGCGAGCTGGGCATAGATTTCGATACCTTCGCCTCGGGCCTGCGGGCGGCCTTCCGCCAGGGGCCCAAGGTCATCCTTGTGGGCGAAATACGCGACCCCGAAACCATGGAGATAGCCCTGCAGGCCGCAGGCACCGGGCATCTGGTGCTTTCCACCCTGCACACCACCGACGCCGGGGCCACCATCAGCCGCATTCTGGGGCTGTTTTCCCCTGCGGAGGAGCGGCTCATCCGCATGCGCCTGGCCGAAAGCCTGCGCTACGTGGTGTCGCAGCGGCTTTTGCCCAAGGTTGGCGGGGGGCGCGTGGCCGCCTTCGAGGTGCTCAAGAACACCCTGCGCATAAAGGATCTGATTCTGCAGGGCGAAGGGACGGACAAGACCTTCTACAGCGTGCTGGAGCAAGGCGCCACCTACGGCATGCAGACCTTCGACCAGCACTTCCTGGAGTTGTATCAGGCCGGGCTCGTCACCGAGGAAACCGCGCTGCTCTCCGCCAGCGACCGCTCGCGCCTGGGGCAGATGATCGACCGGGCCAAGGCCCTGCGCGGCGACCAGTCCACCAGCCTGGTGCTGGAGGGGCTTGAGGAGGACGTGCAGCGCAAATAGCTCGCGCTTTTTTTCCCAAACTTTGCCAAACAGGTTCACACCCAGGGTTTTTTGCGTTATGCAAAAGGCGAAAGAACCTTGGACGCCCGCTTGTGGACGCCCGGCACCCCAAATGCGAGGAGGAGCTCTCATGGCGGAATTCACCCAGAAGGACCTGCCCGTGCACATCCATACCGATGATCTCGTGCGCTTCGACGACGGCACCACCGTGCGCTACGAGACCAGCGGCGAGGCCAAGGACGTCATGCTCAACGACGACTTCAACGCCGCGTGCCAGCTGTTCCCCGGCTGCGACTTCATCGTCAGCGCCGGCGGCAAGGACTTCCGCATCAGCACCGGCTACGAAGAAAACTGCCTCGTCGAGGCCATCTAATCCCCTGCCCTGTTCCGGCGGCTGCTGCGCACGCGCTGCGGCCGCCGCAAGCCCCCCCCTGGAGCGGCACATGAACAAGCATCTGCTGGTCACCATCTCTGAAGACTCCAGCGCCCAGCGCGCCCTGCGCTTCGTGTGCGCCTTCTTCAAGCAGAAGGAAGACATCCGCCTGACCCTGTTCAACACGGCTCCGCAGCCGCCCGCAGTCTGGGGCGAGGAAGCCTCCTTCGAGCGCCTGCGCGAAAACGAAGCCACGGCCGAGGCCATCATCGCCTCCGGCAAGCGCGCCATGGCCAGCGCGCGGGAGGTTTTCGTGGCCGGGGGCTTCAGCCCGGCCCAGGTGGACGACAAGATCGTGGCGCGCAACTTCTCCCGCATCGACGACATCATCAAGGAAGGCGAAAGCGGCCTGTACGATGCCGTGGTCTTTGGCCGCCGCGCCCTGCTCAAGCTGGAAAACTTCTTGGACAAGAGCGCCAGCGAGGAAATGCTGGAGGCCAAGTTCGCCTTCCCGCTCTGGCTCTGCCGCGATGTGGACTACCACCGCAATGGGGTGCTGCTCTGCGTGGACGACTCCGAGGCCTTCCGCCGCATGGCCGACCACGTGGGCTTCATCCTGCAGGGGGAAACCGCCCACGCCGTCACCCTGCTGCGCGTGGTGAAAAAGTCCGAGTCCACCACCAACCCGGAAGGGCTCTTCACCGACGCCATAAGCAATCTGGAGGACAACGGCTTCCCCACCCGGCTCATCCGCACGCGGCTCGTCGTGTCCGACGACGTTCCCGGGGCCATTCTGCGCGAGGCCGAGGAAGGCCGCCACGCCGCCGTGGCCGTGGGCCGCACCGGCATGCGCAAGGGGCCGCTGGCGCGCCTCTTCGCCACCTCCGTCACCCTGGCGCTGTTCCGAAAGCTCAGCGGCGCGGCCCTGTGGGTCAGCAGGTAAGGCAGGCGAACAAGAAGCGCACGCAGCGCCCCGGTGCAAGAAGCTTGAAATGGCTTTGATTCAGCTGGTTGCGCTTGGCCTTGGCGCAATTGCGCCCCTGGGCGGCAGCCGCACGCGGCCTTCAGCCGCAGCCGTTGACCAGGACGGCGACGCCCTGCCCGCGCGCTTCCTGCACGGCCTGAGTCTTTTCGCCCCCTGACCCTGCGCCCGGCTCCCTGCGCGGCCCGTTCGAGCAACGCCAGCCCACAACTCCGTCTGCCCGGTCCTGGCCTTCAAGCCCTGCCCCCCAGGCCCTGCGCCTGCCGCAGGTCCATAGGCCGCCCCCCAGCCTTCCCCATCCGGCGAAACGCCCTCCTGCCCCAGCCCGTTTTTTTGCGCGCCTTTTTCAGCCCCGGGCTGAAAGCCCCCCCACAGCACAACGCACCCTGTCAAGCCGCTATTTTCGTCCTTTTGCCGCCCAAAACCCTGCCCATTTCATCCCGCCGCAAAAGCGGGGCTATACTTGCGCGGCAAGCGGGCCTGTTGGAGGCCCGCGCCCCCGGCCTACAGGGCCGCGGCAGGCAGGCACGGCGCACAGTCTCCGTCACCCCGCCAAGGCCACGACCCCATGAGACACCCGGACCCCCAGAACCCTTTGCACCATCTGGAGGATCCCCTCATGTCCACAAGCATCAGCAATTCCTTCATCGCCCAGTACGTGGCCGATGTGCACGAGGCCTACCAGCAGCGCGGCAGCAAGCTGCGCGGCACGGTGCGCCTCAAGACCGGCGTTACCGGCGCCACCGCCGTGTTCCAGAAAAACGGCAAGGGCGCTGCGGGCAAAAAGACCCGCCACGGCAACGTGCCGCTCATGAACGTGGAGCACTCCACCGTCACCGCCACTCTGGAGGACTGGTACGGCGCGGACTACGTGGACCACCTGGACGAGCTCAAGACCAACACCGACGAGCGCCTGGTGGTGGCCAACGCCGGGGCCTACGCCCTGGGCCGCAAGGTGGACGAGCTCATTGTGGCCAAGCTGGCCCAGGCCGCAACCGTGGTGCCCCAGGCCGCAACCGGCCTGACCAAGGCCAAGGTGCTGGAGGCCTTTGCCGCCCTGAACGGCAAGGACGTGCCCGACGACGGCAACCGCTTCGCCGTGGTGGGCGCGCACCAGTGGAACGAGCTGCTGGACATCAGCGAATTCAAGAGCGCGGACTTCGCGGGCGACCGCTACCCCTGGCTCAAGGGCACGGAAAGCCGCACCTGGCTGGGCATCACCTGGATGTTCCACACCGGCCTGCCGCTGGTGGACGGCGCGCGCAAGTGCTTCCTGTACCATCGCAGCGCCCTGGGCCTGGCCGAGGGGCAGGACGTCAAGGTGTTCACCGACTGGGTGCCCGAAAAGGCCGCCCACCTGGTGGACCACCTGCTTTCCGCCGGGGCCGTGCTCATCGATGACGACGGCGTGGTCGAGATCGACTGCGACGACGACGCCACCCTTGCGGCCTAACCACAACCGACAGCAACAGGAGACGCCATGAGCTACGAATCCACCACCATGCGCCTGATGGGCGGCGTTCCCGGCCAGCAGCTGTTCCTTTACCGCAGCCCGGACAGCGCCGCCAGCGTGGGCGGCAGCGGCTACTTCAACAACGCCATTGCAGACTACAACCTCTCCAGCGGCGACATCATCCTGGCCGTGAGCGGCTTCGGCGTGCTGGCCGTGCTGGCCGCCCTGGTTGTGACCGTGAACGGCGGCAACGCCACGGCGAGCCCGCTGGCCTAAACGACCACGCGGGGCACGCCTCCCAGGTTTACCCGCCCCGCGCCCCCCGCCCGGCCAGGATTCCCCGTCCTGCGCCGGGCCTTTTTACGCCCGACGCTTTGCCCCCCTTCCACGCCCGCCCGCGGCTGTACGCGCCAGTTTCCGGCCCACCGCAAGCGCGGTCAGGAAACGCGCAGCTCCACGCGGGCATTCACCCCCGCTTGCCTTTCCTTCAACCTTGCGCATATACTCACCATGCTGGAATCACCCACGCTGGGCCGCACCGCCCCCCTTGGAGCAGACATGAAGATCAGTTGCCTCACCGCGCAAGACCCCGCAGTACACGCCATGTTCCGGCCCTTCGCCTTCAAGATGGAGGAGCGGCGCATTCCCTCCATCGTCATCAACGTGTTCAAATGCTACTACACGCAGATAATGCAGGGCGCGCAGGGCAAAACCAGCGATGCCGACATCTCCCCCATGTCCGACGGGGAGGTGCCCGACTACGAGAACCTGGCCGCCTACTCCGATGCGGGGCGCGACGCCCTGGCCCACACGGTGGTCATCAAACTGAACGGCGGCCTGGGCACCAGCATGGGCCTGGAGCGCGCCAAGAGCCTCATCCCCGTAAAAGACGGGCACACCTTCCTGGACATCATTGTTCGCCAGGCCAAGGTGCTGCGCAAAAAATACAAGTCCCCGCTGCCGCTCACCTTCATGAACAGCTTCAAAACCCACCGCGACACCATGCTCAAGGTGGAAGGGCTGGACAACGGCGACACGGGCATTCCGCTGGCCTTTGTGCAGCACATGTACCCCAAGATCGTCGAGGCCGACCTTTCCCCGGCGGACTGGCCCGCCAACCCCGAACTGGAATGGAACCCGCCCGGACACGGCGACGTGTACACCGCCCTCGTCACCTCCGGCCTGCTGGCCAAGCTGCTTAAAAGCGGCTACCGCTACGCCTTCATCTCCAACTCCGACAACCTCGGCGCCGTCATGGATTCGCGCCTGCTGGGCTACATCGCCACCGAACAGCTGCCCTTCCTGATGGAAGTGGCCCGGCGCACCCACCTGGACCGCAAAGGCGGGCACCTGGCCAAGCTGAACAACTCCAGCAGGCTGATGCTGCGCGAACTGGCCCAGTGCCCGGACAACGAGCTGGAAAGCTTCGCCGACATCGACAAGTACCGCTACTTCAACACCAACTCCCTCTGGGTGGACCTTAAGGTGCTGGAGCAGGTCTTCGTCGAAAACCTCATGATGCCGCTGGACCTCATTCTGAACCCCAAAACCCTGGACCCGCGCGACCCGGACTCGCCCCCGGTGCTGCAAGTCGAAACCGCCATGGGCTCCGCCATCAGCGCCTTTGAGAACGCCCGCGCCGTGCTGGTGCCGCGCACCCGCTTCGCGCCCGTCAAAACCACCCAGGACCTGCTGCTCGTCATGAGCGACTGCTACCTGCGCACCAAGCTCGAAACCATAGAACAGAACCCGGCGCGCACCACACCCATGCCCGCCATCAGCCTGGACCAGCACTTCTACAAGAAGATCGACATGTTTCAGGAGCGCTTCTCCAAGGGCGCGCCCTCGCTCATCAACTGCGAACGCCTGGAAGTGCACGGCGATATCCGCTTCGGCAAACACGTGCGCATAAGCGGCGTCACCCGCGTCATCAACCGCACCCGCAAGCAGGTGAAAGTGCCCGACGGCGCGACGCTGGAAGGCGAGGTGCTGTTCGAATAAAGAGGGAAAGGGCATTTTGAGGGCCGCCCTCGCCCCCCGCACCAGCCGGGCAGCAGCGGCAGGCACGCCGACCAGGGCGCGGACGCGCTGCAACGCGTTGTGAAAAAGACCCGCCAGGGCTTGCTGGCCCGCAAGCCATTGCTCCGCGCGCCAAACGCAAAACAGCCCGGTCCCCTTTCGCAGGGAGCCGGGCCATTTTTTGCGCGTCCCGCCCAGTCGGCTATTGCGCTTGCGTCTTTTCGCTTTGCAGCACCGCCAGCTCCGCGTTCAAGGTGTCCAGTTTGCTTTGCAGGCCCTTGACGTCGCTCGTCGCGGAATCATCGCCCTGCGCGTTCAGCTTGGCCTGGGCCAGCTTGGCCTGGGCGCTCTTGATGTCCCGCTCCTTCTCGTCGATCTCGTCCTCAATCTCGCTTTCCGTCTTCTCGCTGCTGCTGCTGGAGCCGCCGCTGGCCGAACCGCCGGACGAAGCCGCTGCCGTGGACGAGCCTTCAGAAGAGCCTGCGGACGTTGTTCCAGCCTCGGTCTCCTCCTGGGCATCCGAGCCGGACGAGTCGGTCGAGTCGGCCTCCTTCTCGGTTTCTGAGGAAGCCTCGATGCCGCTGGACTCATCCAACGCGGCCAGCGCCTTGCCTTCAGAGGAAATGGTCACCGTGTCCACTCCACTGCTTGCCGAGGACGTGCTGGACAGGCCCGCAGTGGCGCTGAGTATGGCTTGCAGGCTGGAGATATCGCCCGATTCCGCCGCATCGGAAAATTGCGTGGACAAGGCGGCCCAGGCTTTCTGCTGCTGTGCGTCCGTGCTGGAGCTGGCGCTTTGGGCAAGGGTGTCGGAAATGGATTTCGCCATGGCCTGGAAGCCGTCCTGGTCGGTGGTGGACAACTGCTGCAACTGGCTCATGACCTGGCCAAGCTGCGACAACCGTGTCTGATCGGTTTCCGACGCCGTGCTCTGCCCCTCGGAAGTATCGCTGTCCTCCGCCCCTGCCCGCCTGATTTGCAGGGTCTGGTTCGCCTCGGTGAGGCTGGAGCTTGAAAACAAAGAACTGAGGGCTGAACCGGACAAATTGATGGACGACATGCCGCACTCCCCTGGTTTCTTACATGGTGCACTGCGATGGGCCGCGCTCCCTCCCACAGGACGCTGCACGGCAGATATCTCTCAGACGCTGAATCCAAAGGGTTGGTTACCGGCAATCACACTCACGGCAAACGTGGCCCCCCATTCTCCCTTTTCCCCCAAACGTTCAACGGCCCGGTCCCCTTTCGCAGGGAGCCGGGCCGATTTCATCTTTCATCTGAGGATTCCAAAGGGAATCATTCCCTTTGGCGGGGGTTTCAGGGGGCAGCGCCCCCTGCTTCTCGCCTGCTTGAAAGGCCCTGCCTATTCTTCCACCAGCACGCCCATTTCCGCAAACTTCAGGTACAGTTCGCGGCTTATCCAGGCATCGGTGGCGGCGTAGACGATCTGCTTGGTGGAGAGCGCCTCGCGCGCCCAGTTGGAGCACTGCGCGCCCTTGCTTATGCGCACGCCCAGCAGATTGGCCGAGAGGTTGCGCAGGCCGTGGGTCATCATGGCCAGGCGCTTGGCCACTTCGCCCAGATCGACGAAGCGCCTTTCGGTGAACTCGAAGTGCTCTTTGAGCCCCTTCAGGTCGTCGCGCACGGAAACGCCGGACTTGATGATATGGCGCGAGGCGAGCAGTTCGGCGAGCACGGCCTTGTCTTGCAGCTTGGCCAGCTGAAAGATGTAGACATCCTTGTGGCTGGCGAGCTGAAGCAGGGCGGGCGGCGGAATTTGCCCTTTCTTGAAGATGGGTCGGGTTTCGGTATCGAAGCCCAGGACTTCTTCCTCATGCAGCACGCGCATGGCCTGGTGCAGTTGGCGGTCGCACTCCACGAGGATGATTTTGCCCACAAAGGCGGTGAGGGGCAGCAGGCCGATTTCTTCCGTGGTGAAGGACCGGCGGTTTTCCTCTGGCATTTCCGCGCCTTCGCGCAGGGGGGCCAGGTACGATAGGTCTGGCGGGGCTGGTTTTGGCGAGCGTCTATTCATGTTCCCGGGTGGTGTTGAAGCTTATGTCGGGCCATTTTTCCTGGGTGTCTTCGAGCCGCCACTGGCTGGGGGCGAGGTAGGCCAGGTTGTCCTCGGCGTCTTTGGCCAGGGCGGAGTGCATGGCGCGCTCGAAATCGCCGAGCTTGCGCTTGTCCTCGGCCTGGATGAAGCGTGCGCAGTTGTACTGTGCGGGCTCGTACAGGGCCTCCACGCCGTATTCGTCCTTCAGGCGCGCCATAATGACATCGAACTGCAGCACGCCCACGGCGCCCAGGATGTAATCGTTGCCCATAAGCGGGCGGAACACCTGCACGGCGCCTTCCTCAGCCAGCTGGGCCAGGCCCTTTTGCAGCTGCTTGGCCTTGAGCGGGCTCTTCAGGATGACGCGGCGGAAGTGCTCCGGGGCGAAGCTGGGAATGCCGGTGAACTTGAGGGGCTCTTTTTCGGTGAAGGTGTCGCCGATCTTGATGGTGCCGTGGTTGT
>DIVX01000130.1:2730-48553 GCA_002422505.1 Desulfovibrio sp. UBA6121 | reverse complement strand
CACCATGCCGATGCGGCGGCGCAGCGCCACCACGTCCACGCCCGGGGCGTGGATGTCTTCGCCGTCGAGGGCCAGCACGCCGGTGACGCGGGTGCCGGGAATGAGGTCGTTCATGCGGTTGATGCAGCGCAGAAAGGTGCTTTTTCCGCAGCCGGAAGGCCCGATGAGCGCCGTCACCTGATGCTTTTCAAAGTCCAGGCTCACCTGATGCAGGGCGTGGAAGGCCCCGTAGTAGAAGTCGAGGGACTGCGAGGTGATTTTTATGTCTGGCATGTGCGTCTCCGTGTGCTTGCCGCCGCTTTTCCGCAGGGAGCGGGCGCAGGCGTGCTGCAACAGGAGATGTACGCACGGGAAGCGACATCCGAGCCACGGCTTTGTGACGATTCCGTGACAAGGCGGCCGAAAGCCGCAGCAGGGGCGCGGGCTTGGCCTGAGATTTAGTGGGCCAGGCGCACGGCCAGGGGAATGGTGAGACGGAGGCCGTTTTCGCCGCGCACCAGCACGGGCTCCAGCTCCTTGGTCACCGCGCCCGCGCGGAACTCCAGGGAGATGCGCAGACGGTCCTCGTGCTCGCCCACAACCACATTCTTCACGGGGCCAACCTCATAGCGCAGGACGCTTGCGCCCTTCTTGCGCCAGGGCCCGCGCAGGTCCACGGCCAGTTTGCGCGGGCCGTTGGCCTCGGCCAGGTTGAACCAGGTGACGCGTTCCACGGCCCCATTGGTGGCGGCATGCAGCACAATGGCGTTTTCTTGGAACTCCACGTCCACATCGCCCACCCACTTGCCCTCTGCGGGCAGGGCCAGGGGGGTTGGCGCGTCGGTCTTGGCCGGGGGCAGCTGGGCCGCCTTGGGGTCGAGGCCGGGCGCAGCCTTGGGAGCCGAAACGGGCGAGACAGCCGGAGCAGCGGGGGCCGGAGCACTCTCGGCAACAGGCGCGTCCAGGGCGTCGGGGTCTGCGGAAAGACTGTGCGCGGCCTTGGCGCTTTTCTTGGCGGCCGCAGGTTTGGGCGCGGGTTGAAGCGCGTGGGCGGCCTCTTTCGCAGCGGGCTTGGGAGCATTTTTTTCGGCCAGGCCGGGCGCCGGGGCCGAGTGCTTGGCGACGGGTGCGGCGGGCGCGGCGGCGGCAGGCGTTTTTTCCGGCGCAGGCACCGTTGTGGTCTTGGGCGGGATTGCAGCCACGGCGGCGGCCTCCGCAGCGCGGGCCAGGGCGGTCTTGGGTGCGGCTTTGCCAGCGGGCGCGGGAACGGCGGCAGCCCCCTCGGCGGGCGGCGCGGCAGGCGGTTCCTGCGGGCTGATGCGCGCGGTTTTCTGCACCGGCAGGCGCACTTCCCACTCCCCTGCCGCAGCAGGACCGGCAGTGAGCGCCAACGCTCCGCCCAGGGCCAAAGCCCCGGCACATTTCCCCAACCGCATCAGAACCTTGCTCATCGCCCGCTCCCCGCTTTCATTTGCGGCACAGTACACCAATTGCGGACCAGAGCAAAGCCCGGCTACAGGGCATCCCAAAAATCGCACAGCAGGCCGGCCACCTTGGCCTCGGACCAGCAGTTTTCCATAAACCGGCGCGAGGCCTGGCCCACGGCGCGGCAGCGGTCCATGTCACTCGCCAGGGCGTGCAAGGCTTCGCGCAGGCTGTCCTCGTCGTTGGCCAGCACCCAGGGCAGGCTGCTTTCGGGCACGCCCGCAAAGTCCGCCACGTGGGCGCGGTTCCAGCCGTCCAGCCCGGCGATGACCGCCAGCCCTTGGCTCAGGCCCTCCAGACTGCTGACGCCGTAGTAGCCCTGCATGTGGTCGAACAGCGCATGGGCCGCGCGCTTGCGCGCCAGGCACTCGGCGTGCGGCACGTTGTCGATGAGCTCCAGGACGAGATCCAGACCCTCGGCCCGCAGGTCCCGCACCACGGCCAGCAGTTCTTCGGTGTTTTTGAGGTCCTTGCGCGTGGGCGAATGCGCCACGGTGAGCGGGCCGGACCAGTTCCGCTCCTGCGGGCGCAGGCTGGGCTCGTCCTGGTGCACCAGATTCGGCTGCCAGCAGGCCTCGGGCATCATGCGCTTCAAATCCGGGGTGCTCACCAGCAGGTTTTTGCGCCCCAGGCTGCGGTACTTCTCGCGGAAGGCTTCCGGGTTGCTGCGGAAGTCATGGTGGCCGTGCTCGTGGTGCACAACGGCCTTGCCGTCCAGATGGTCCGCAGGCACAAACGGCCCAAAGGGCGTGTGCTCATCGATGGTCATGTGGAAGTGGAACACGTCGCTGGTCTTGAGCAGGCGCTCCAGCTCGGCCAGGCCCGCGTCGTCCAGGTCGGGCACGTGCAGGTCCTTGCCCCAGGCGTGGGTGTAGCGCGTTTCCAGGGTGGCGATGCGGCAGGTGTGGCGGCCCAGGCGGTTCACGGCCCGGCAGAAGCCGATGCCCGTTCCGGCGGGGTCGTTCAGCGCCAGCATCAAAATGTTCACTGCGGGGCCTCCACGGCGTGCAGCTCCTTGGTGCGGTCGCGCCCAAGGTCCAGCCCGGACAGGCCCTGCTGCGGCAGCACCAGCTCCAGGCGGCGCAGGGTTTGCAAGCTGGCCTGGGCCGGGGCGGCGGCGTCCAGCACAAAGGTCAGCACATGCCCGCCGCGCGCGCGGTCCTTAGTGAGGAAATGCCAGTGCCAGCCGGGCACGCCCAGGCCGCGCACAAAGGCCGGGCCGCGCAGGGCCACCAGGGTGCCTTCCGCATTAGCGAAGGGAAACACGGACTGCTCCTTGGCCACCTCGGCCAAGGGGCGGTAGGGCGGGACCTGGCGCGGCACGCTGCGCGCCGTCAGGCTGGCGAAACGACCATCCAGCCGCACTGCGGCAAAGCAATTCAGATCACCCAAGGCTGCGTCCAGCCGGGCCTCCACGGCCTTCAGGTCCAGCCCGGCGGGCAGGGCCACGCGCTGGGGCGCGGCAAGCCGCGTCACCTGGGCAAAGGGGGTGGTGAGGGAATCCGCCGGGCGCGCCACGTGGCCGCTGGCAAGCACCTGGTGCACCACGCCGTCAAGCACCACCATCTCGCCGTCCAGGCCGTCGAAGGTGCCCAGGCCCAGGTCGCCCAGGGAGCGCAATTGGCCAAGGGTCATGGAGCCCTCGTACCCACCCGCCAGCAGCGCGTCGATGACGCCCACCTGGACCAGGGTGGGGGCGGAGGCGGGCGCCTGCCGCGTGGCGTCCTGCGCCAGGGCGGAGGTCCAACACAAAAAAGCCAGCGCAAGGCCGGCCAGAATCCGAACGGTGCCCTTCATGCAAGCCTTCCTTTGCGCCATAAGTTGGCGCGTGCTCAACATTCCCTGCAACTGCGGTTCAGCTGCTTGATCCAAACATCGCCCGTGTGGGTGAGGAAGTGCAGCTTGCGCCCCTGGTTGCCGCCCACCTGCGACCGCGACAGCGGCAGGCCGTGGTTCATGAGCCAGGAACGCACGGCGCGGATGTTGCGCCCGCCGATGTCGTAGAGGTTGGTGCGCTCCGTTCCGCCCATAAGCCCGGAGGCCCCGCCGAACATCTTGACCACGATGTTCTCTGGGTTGACCTTGAGCTTCATGAGCGAAGAGAACATATTCTCCAGTGCAGTGTCAACAAAGCGGCACACTTGCGGCTCGCGAGAAGAATTTTGAAAGGAGATGCTATCTGGAAGGAAGGCGTGGCAGATTGCGCCAATGCCGCGTGCCGGTTCGCACATGGTAACGGCGATGCACGACCCAAGCACCGTGGAGACCAGTGTGGGCCGCACTCCAAGGAAGCAGTCGCCCGTTTGCAAGAATACTTTGGGATACTGGTCAAAATCCTGCACGGGGGAAGCTCCAATCTGCGCACAACGGGACAACTGATGTGCACATCATCGGCTCATCCGGCAGTCAAGTCAACTGCCTGCAATCAATAAAAGCTATCGTTGGTGAAAAATTAGTCGCGGGTGTCGTCGAAACGGATGTGGAAGGCAGCGGCGTAGAAGTAGTGGAAGAAGTCCACATACTCCAAATGGATGTGCTTGGGCACGGCGATGCGCGCGGGAGCGAAGTTGATGATGCCCTTGATGCCAGCGCCAATGAGGTAATTGGCGGCGCGCTGGGCGCGTTCCGGCGGGGTGGTGATGACGCCGATCTCCAGCCCCAGTTCCTTGACCTTGGCGGGCAGCTGGCGGGAGCAGACAATCTCCATGCCTTCCACCACTTCGCCGATCTTGTAGGGGTCGCAGTCGAACGCGCCGCGGATGATAAAGCCCTTGCGCGAGAATTCGCGGTGGCGCAACAGCGCGCGGCCCAGGTTGCCCACGCCCACCAGGGCGCAGTTCCAGGCGCGGTCTATGCCCAGCGACCGCTTGATGGAGGTGATGAGTTCCTGGACGTAATACCCCACGCCACGCACGCCAAACTCACCGAAGTAAGCCAAATCTTTACGTATTTGCGATGAATTCACAGAGCAGGCCTCGGCCAAACGCTCGGAAGAGACGACATCTGTTCCTTCGCGCTTGAACTCCGATAGAACCTGAATGTAGGTGGCCAGCCGGGCGATGGTGGCCTTGGGGATATGCTCGCTCTTAACGGCCATTCTAGACGTCCGGTGTGGAATTTGTGAAATTTGGAACAGATTCTTCGGAAAAAAGGAGGCCCGGAAAAGGCCTCCTTGATTCCGAATTGACCGTGGGTACTAGGCGCCCAGGGGCTTCACGAAGAGCAGGATCAGGTTGACGACCAGGGCGTAAATGGCCAGGGACTCGATGAAGGCCAGGCCCAGGATCAGGGTAACGGTGATTTTGCCACCGGCTTCGGGGTTGCGGGCGGTGCCTTCGCAAGCGGCCTTGAGGCCCAGGCCCTGGCCGATGCCGCAGAGACCGGCGGCGATGCCCATGCCGATGGCGGTGGCCCAAGCGGCCACGGGGCCCACGGCGGCGACGGCGGCGCCGTCAGAAGCGAAAGCGGCGGAAGCGCAAAGAACCATGGCCAGGGTCATCAGAAGAGACTTACGCATAGCAGTGTACTCCTAAAGGTATGTTGTTGTGGTCGAACGACCATTTCCCCAAGTTTAGTGCGCGTGCTCCAAGGAGCCCTTCAGGTAGATCATCGTCAGCATGAAGAAGATGAAGGCCTGAATGGTTTTGCCCAGGATGAACAGGAAGTACATGGGCAGGGTGCCGAGCACCGGCGCGAGAACGAAGAGCAGCACCAGGACGATTTCCTCGCCGCGGATGTTGCCGAAGAGACGAAGGGTGAGGGAGACCGGGCGCGCCAAGTGGCTCACGGTCTCAAGCACCAGCATCAGCGGGGCCAGGGCGGCCATGGGGCCCATGAAGTGCTTGATGTAGCCAAAGCCCCAGCGTTTGATGCCGATGTAGTTGTAGTAGAGGAACACGCACAGGGCCATGGCCGCGTTGGTGTTCACATTGGCCGTGGCGGCGTCGCAGCCGGGAATCAGGCCGATGTAGTTCATGACCAGAATGAAGATGAAAATGGAGCAGAGGAACGGGAAGACCTTTCGGCCGTCCTCGCCTATATTCGCTACGGTGAAGTCCTCAAGACCTCCTATGACCGTCTCGAACACGTTCTGCATCCCGCCAGGCACCAGCTGGAGACGACCGCGCAGCATCATGGCGCAGGTGAAAAGAATGATCATTGCCAGCCACATGTAGTACACGTGCGGCGGCAGACCGAGTCCCAGCTTCTCGTCGATGATGACCGAATAGGTCAGCGGATGCGGAAGTCCTGCAGACATGTGTTAAGCCTCCTTCCCCTTCCCCACAGTGGGGACTTTGTGCCTGATCTGAAGAACTCCCCACAGCGCGGCGTTAAGCACCACGGTGGAAAGTCCGGCCAAAAGCCCGAAAACCGATGCCCCAGCCCAGGCGACAAGCCCGGCGATGGCGGCGGCGGTCAACACCAACCTACCATAAAAGAGCGTCAAAAGCGTGAACGTGGCGCCCTGCTTCACCTGGACCAACTCTTGCGCGGCCTTGGAAAGCCACCAGAAGTTGATGCTGATGATGAGCGCACCGGCAGCGAAGGACAGCCCCCAATTGGCAAACCCCGTCGCTAAACACGCAACCGCCGACCCACCGGCAGCCAAAAGCATCTGGTTGCGCATCAGCCTGCGCGCATCCGTCACGACGAACCCGCGACGAAACAGCATGGCGTCTATTCTTTGAACAAGCCTTTCAAACATGGAGCCTCGTCTTGGCCGAGCGGGCCGAAACCCGCGCCGCCTAGTTGCCTTGATCAGAACCGTCAGCGCCGGGGGCGTCCCCTGTGCGCCGCTGAATGCGTTTCACTTCCCGGTACACGTCGCGAAAACCCGCCACGATGCCGAGAAGGAGAAACAACATCAAGAGCCACGGGCTTGTCCCCAACCATTTGTCCAGGAAGTAACCCATGGCCAGCCCGATGAAGGTGGCGCTCACCAGCTGCAGACCAATGGTCCCAGCCACGTAAAACAGCTCCACTGCCCCGGAAGGCTTGCCCTGCTTGGGAAAGAACATACTGCACCCCGGATGGTCCCGCGAGCGACCATCAGGCCGGGACGTTCATTTCTTCACAAGGAGAAGTAGCTAGCACAAGCCCCCGCCTCCGTCAATGCGGTTGTCCGCCGGGGCCATGCATTTTTCATCTTTTCTGCCGCGCGCCTGCGGCCCCGCTTCGCGCCGCCTGTAGTGACAATCACGCCGGAAGCCAGTAATGGTGAACGCGGCGGCGCGGCCACGCGAACCGCCCTCACACTCTATCACGGACGGAGCATGACGAAAAAAGCCCAACCGATTCTCGCGCGCGCGGCGCATCCCCTGCCGCCGGAGAAGCTGCGAAACCGCCTGGACCCGGCCACCCTGCCCTACGAGGACAGCAGAAAAGTGCCCCGCAAGAGCGGCCAGGCAGTGTTCCAGCCGCGCGCCATGCAGGCCCTGCGCATGGCCATCATGATTCCCGGCCTGGAGTACAACGTCTTTGTCGCGGGCGAGCCCGGCCAGGGGCGCACCCACTTCGTGCGCCAGTTTTTGAAGCCGGAGGCCGCCAAGCGCCCCACCCCCTGCGATTGGATCTACCTGCATAATTTTGAGGACGAGGACCGGCCCCTGGCCGTTTCTTTGCCTGCGGGCCAGGGCCGCGTGTACAAAACCGCCCTGACCAAGGCCCTGGCCGACGTGCGTTTGGCCATTTCCGCCAGCTTCGACCAGGACACATACCGCCGCAAGCACGAGACGCTCTTCAAACGCTTTTCCGCCACGCGCGACAGCATCTACAGCAAGATGGAAACCATGGCGCGCGACAAAGGCTTCGCCCTGGACATGGACGACAACGGCGGGTTGACCATCATGCCCATGGTGGGCGGCAAGGTCATGGGCGACGAGGAATACGGGCGCTTGGCCCCGGCGCGGCGCAAGCTGCTCAAAACCAAGGGCGAGCGCCTGCTGTCCGACATCAGCGTTTTCTTGCGCAAGCTGGCCCAAAGCGAACAGGGCTTCCGCCAGGGCGAGGTCAAGCTGCACCGCGAAATCGCCAAGGAGGCCCTGGCCGAGCGCCTGGCCCCCCTGCGCAAGGAGCACGCCGCCACGCCGCGCCTGCTGGAGCACCTGGCCGCCGTGGAGAAGGACATTCTGGACAACGTGGAGACGTATTTGCCGCGCGACACGGGCGACAAATCCTCCAGCACGCCCGCCGCGGCCGTCGCCGCCCACGGCCAGCACCCGGACCCGCACAGCCCGCCCCCCGGCCCGGACGACATAAGCTACCGCCACGAGGTCAACCTCTTTGTGGACAACAGCAAGGCCGCGCGTGAACGCGTCGGCGCGCCGGTCATCGTGGAGGACCACCCCACGGCCTTCAACCTTCTGGGCAGCATAGAGCGCGAGAGCGAGCTGGGCGCGTTCTACACCGACTTCACCCTGGTGCGCGCGGGCAGCGTGCACCGCGCCAACGGCGGCTTCCTCATCGTCAACATAGAGGACCTGATGGGCAACCAGGGCTCCTGGGAGGGCCTTTTGCGCGCACTGCGCCTGGGCAAGCTGCGCATGGAGGACCCTGCCGACGCCGAGCAGGCCCGCACGCGCACCATTGAGCCCGAGCCCATTCCGCTGGACCTCAAGATCATCCTGGTGGGCACCGACGAAGCCTACGAGGCGCTGCTGACCAATGACGACCGCTTCCGCAAGCACTTCAAGCTCAAGGCCCACCTGCAGGGCACGGTTGCGCGCCACGCGGCCAGCGTGCGGCATTACCTCTCCGCCCTGTGCGGCATCATCGACCAGGCGGCGCTGCCGCCCTTCTCACGCGAGGCCCTGGCCGGACTGGTGGACCACGCCAGCCGCCTGGCCGAGGACCAGAAGCTGCTCACCCTGTCCTTTACCCAGGTGCGCGGACGCATGATAGAAGCCGCCGCCCTGGCCCGCATGGATGGCCGGGACCTGGTGGAGCTGCGCGATTTGAACCGCGCCGTGGCCGAGCACGACTTCCGCGCCAACCTCTTTGAAGAAGAGTTCATGGCCGACTACGACCGCGAGATCATCAAGGTGGCCACCGGCGGCAGCGCCGTGGGCCGGGCCAACGGGCTCTCGGTTACGCTGTTTGGCGACTACGAGTTCGGCCTGCCGCACCAGATCTCCTGCACGGTGGGCGTTGGCCACGGCGGCATTCTGGACCTGGAGCGCGAGGCCCAGCTGGGCGGGCCCATCCACACCAAGGGCATGATGATCATAAAGAGTTGCCTGGTGCGGCTGTTCGCGCAGGATAAGCCCCTGGTGCTCACCGGCAGCCTGTGCTTTGAGCAGAACTACGCAGGGGTGGAGGGCGACTCGGCCTCCGGCGCGGAGCTGGCGGCGCTTTTGTCCGCCCTGTCCGGCGCGCCGAACGACCTCTCCCTGGCCTTTACCGGCGCGGTGAGCCAAAGCGGGGCCATAATGGCCGTAGGCGGGGTGAGCCGCAAGGTGGAGGGCTTCTTCGAGGTCTGCCGCAGGCGGGGCCTTACCGGCCGCCAGGGCGTGCTCTTCCCGGCGGACAACGCCGTGCACCTGCTCTTAAAAGACGAAGTGGTGGAGGCAGTGCGCGAGGGCCAGTTCCACCTTTACCCCGTAGCCACCATAGAGCAGGCCATGACCCTTTTGACCGGCCTGCCCGCAGGCACCCGCAGAAAAGACGGCCGCTACACGCCGGGCTCGCTGTACAGCATGGTCGACGCGCGCCTGGCCGAGCTGACCAAGCTGGCCTCCAAGGCCGAAAATCCGCGCAAGAAAAGGGGCTAAACCGTGTCGAAAACCTGGATCAGGGGCAAGCTGCCCGAGTTCGTGCGCGACATGTTCCGCAACTTCTGCCTCTCGTGCAAGTCTCTGGAGCAGCAGTTCGTCTCCTTCGACCGCGAGGGCGCGGTGGCCTTCACCATCCTGCGCGACCTCATCGGCCAGGAGATGGACAAGGGCCTGTTGTGGCGCATGAAGGACACCGCACACCATGTGTTCCGCAACGACCCGGAGACCCCGCTCACCGGGCAGTTTCTGGACTGGGGCCTGGGCTACATATTCCACGAGACCATAAAGCTCAAGGAAGACGCCTACCAGGCCCTGACCTACGCGCCGTGGTTTTTGGCCCTGCGCGGGCGCGACCTGCCAGAGGACGAGCGCGTGGTGGTGGAGGAGCTGTTCCAGGTGCTGCGCCAAACAGAAGAAAGCATGCGCCGCGAAATAGACCGCATCCGCTTCATCATGAGCCAGTGCAGAAGACTTTTGCCCATCTACCTTGCGCGTCACCAGGAAAACGCGTTGCTGGCGCGCTACCTGTTCTCGCAGAACCAGTTGGTGCGGGAAGTGTTCGGCGCGGACTACGCCCTGCTGCTTTCCACCGTGTACGGGGAGCACCCGGAACGCATGTTTGTTCTTGCCGCGCAGAGTCTTCGCCTGGGCGGATGGGTTGACGAAGCAGCGCTTGCGGTGCAAGGTGCGCTCGCCATCAATCCCACGGAGAGGATGGTGCTCCAAGAGAAAAAGATTCTCGACAATTGGACGCAAAGAATGGTGAGTTAAGCTTGACAGGTTCAGGTGCCCAGGAATATTCTTTAGTTCCCAACGGAGGAGGGAGTTAACTATGAAAAAGCTCATGCTGCTGACTGTTGCCTGCTGTGTTGTTTTCGCCCTTGGCTGCTCTAAGAAGGTTGAACCGGCTCCGGCGCCCGCGCCCGCTCCGGTCGTCGAAAGCCGCGCAGTCGCCCCGGCGCCGCTTTCCCCGCGCCAGATTTACGAGGCCGACTACGCGAAACTGCCCACTTCTTACACTGTCGTGAAGGGCAATTGCCTGTGGTGGATTTCCGAGTTCAAGGAAATCTACAACGATCCCTTCATGTGGCCCATGATCTTCAAGGCGAACCGCGCCAAGATCAAGAACGCCAATCTCATCTACCCTGGCCAGGTGTTCGAGGTTCCTCGCACCTTCGCCCTGGACGATGTGAAGGCCGCCCGCGTGAAGGCTGGCAAGTCCAAGAAGAAGGCCGCTCCTGAGAGCAAGGCCAACCTGCCCGCGGACATCCGCGAGGCCCTGGGCTACGGCTTCTAAGACCCGCAAGGGCAATCGGCAATGGATGGGCGCTCGGTCGAAAGACCGGGCGCTCTTTTTTTGTGGCACACAGCACGAAAGATAAAGGCATACCAGTTGAAACAATACCATCAATGGTCTAGAGTCACGGAAAAGGTTGCGGGGAGAATCCAATGAAAATATCTATTTATTCGACGGGTCAAGCCTTTCCTCTAGAAGGAATTTCTATAGCTGAAGCAACGCAAATTTTGACAAACTTCTCTTCAACCTACGAAAGCTGTATCGATCTGGCCACGAAACTGGTGGTCAAAAAGGCTGCCTTGCCTCCGACCTTAAGGCTCCAAAGCATTCGGTCCGGCTCCTTAGACACAATCCTGTCCTTGGATTTCCCAATGATATATGCAACGCTGTCGCCACTCCTCCCAGCTTATGCAAGCGACATCATAAGCTCTAAATCATGGGAGATATTCTACAAACTATTCGAAATCGTTTCTGTAGCATCAAAAATATTCAAGACTCTTGGGCGTCCAGCTACATTCAACTTTGAAAACTGCCAAGATGTCATCGTCAATTACAACGCGGGGAGTGGTACAATTAGTGCCCCAAAGTATATGAAAAAGATTCTGCACAAATCACAATCAGATATCAATGACCTGTCTCAGCTTATTAAGCAAAACAAGATCAAGAACATTAATATGAGATCCGACATTTCTCCCGATGAGGTAAAGCAATTTGATAATTTCTTTAACTTGGACGAAGACAACTGTGAGGACTATTCGATACATGAAGTTGAGGAGCTTGACGACTCAATAGTTGAAGTAAGTTGCAAACCATACAGTATCAATAAGAATACAGGGAATGGCCGTCTTGAATATCACGATGGCACGAGATGGATATCAGCAATTAATTTTACAATTGAGTCTGGGAACATCCACGACTACATTGACGCGATGAAACAAGACTCTGTTACTTTTCAAGCGCGCCGAAAATTTATGCTTACGACACTAGGAGAGCGAAGAATCGCTCATCTGTACCTTACGGGCGTCCAAGCCTAGCCACTTAGCAATCCTAAGAGCTAATGCCTCCGCCCCTTGCAATCCGCCCCGCCCTGTTTTACTCTAGACTTTGTTTAGGCCCCATCGCCCTCACCCGCCAAACACCAGGAGGCTCCCATGAACGGACCTCGCCTGTTCGCCCGCACGCACGTGGCGGCCCTTGCCGCACTCTTGCTTCTGCCTGCGTGCTCGCCCCGCAAGCCCATTCCCTCCGACCCGCCCGAGGTGCGCACCGAGGCCCAGGTGCGCGGCGCGGCCAAGAAATCGGCTCCGGTCGTGGAGCAAGCTCCCGTTGCAGCGGCGGCCCCTGTGCCCGCTCAGCCCAAAGTTGAGGCCATTCCGGCTGCGCCGGCCAAGCCCGATGTGCTTGTGGCCGAGGTGAAGGCGGAGCCCGCAGCGGCTGCCGAAGCCGCCGCCCCCGTGGTTGCCGCTGCCGAGGGCGCGCCTGTAGCGTCCAAGACGACGGAAGCCAAGCCTGCGGAAACCAAGCCAGTGGAAACCAAGCAGGTTGAGGCGAAACAGGCAGAAGTGAAGTCTGCCGAAGCGAAGCCCGCAGAGGCGAAGCAGGCAGAAGGCAAGGCGGCGCAGTCCAGCCCCGCGCAAGCGGTCGCCAAGGCAGAGGCTGCCAAGCCTGAGGCCGCCACGGCAGAAGCGCCCAAGGCCGAAGCCAACGTTCCGGCCACGACGGCGGCCACGGCAGCGGCTTCTGATGTTACGGCAAAGGACGCGGCGGCCAAGGACGCAGGCAAGGACACGGCCAAGGACGCCGAGCGTCTGGCCATGGTGCAGATCGCCTCGTTCGGCACGGAGAAGAACGCCCAGGCGGCGTTGGCCTGGTTGAAGGAGAAGGGCTACTCAGAGGCGCGCATAGTGCGCGTGGAGCAGGCGCAGGCGGCGTACCACCGCGTGCAGGCCGGTCCCTTCCAGGACCCTGCCGCTGCGCGCAAGGCCCTGGAGGAACTGAAGGTCGATTGGCCGCAGGCGTTTATTCCAGCGGATTGAGCTCGGCCCGGAACTTCCGCGACAGACGGAACACAACAACCTTGCGCGGCGGCAGGGTGATGCTCTCGTTGGTCTGCGGGTTGCGGCCCCGGCGCGAGTTCTTGTCATAGGCCTCGAATTTCCCAAACCCGCTCACCAGCATGGCGTGGTCTTTCTTGATGGCCTGCTTCATCAGATCAAGGGTGGCTTCGACCAGGTCCTTGATCTCCGCGCGGTTGCGGTCCGTCTTCTTGTAGATAGCGTCGACGATGTGCGCCTTGGTCAGGGTTTGACCGCTCATGAAACCTCCGTGGGGTTCCCGTTTATTCAGCCGATGGCCGACCGGATGGCCTGGGCCAGCTTCTGCATGTCCTCAACGCTTTCATACGCGTGCTGAGTCCAGAGGGTCAGTCCGTCCCCGCTGTGACGCGGTATGAGATGAAAATGCGCGTGGTGCACCAGTTGTCCTGCGGACTCGAAGTTGTTCATGCCCAGGTTCAGCCCGCTGGCCCCCGTGGCCGTCATTACCGCCTGGCCGACGGTTTTGAGCGCGCCCAGCAGTTCGCGCCCCAAATCCTGCGGCAGGTCGAACAGGGTGGCGTGGTGGGCCTTCGGCACCACCAGGGCATGGCCCTTGTTCACCGGGGCGATGTCCAGAAAGGCGTAGACCCCGCCACGGTCATAGATCTTGGCGGACGGAATCTCCCCGGCGATGATCTTGCAAAAGATGCAATCCTTGCTCACGGTGCGCTCCACATTTTAAACAGCCCAACTGTGGCTTATGATTACACGGCTATTTCGAGGAATTCAAGCGTTTTCCAACGCAACTTGCAACAATTATCGATTAGCACCAAGCGCAAACAAAAATGCGCCTCAAATCCCCGCCCCGCTGATGAAGAACTGCTCCGCAGCCCGCGCCTGCACTATGCGCGCGCCAGGGGCCACGTCGCCCGTCACCCACACGTTGCCGCCAATCACCGCGCCCCGGCCGATTGTCACCCGGCCCAAAATGGTCGCGCCCGCGTAGATGGTCACGTCGTCCTCCACAATGGGGTGCCGCGGCAGGCCCTTCACCAGGCGCGAGCCCGTGTCGTCCTTGGGGAAGCTCTTGGCCCCCAGCGTAACGCCCTGGTACAGGCGCACGTTCTGGCCGATGATCGTCGTTTCGCCGATGACCGTGCCCGTGCCGTGGTCGATGAAGAAGCGCGGGCCGATGTGCGCGCCGGGGTGGATGCGCTTGACCGAGAATTGGTGGCGTTGCTGGCAATCCGGTTCGGCTATATGCGCGCCGCNNCGCCGGGGTGGATGTCGATGCCGGTGTCGGAGTGCGCCATTTCGCCAATGATCCTGGGGATGATGTCCACCCCCAGGTGGTGCAGCTGGTGGGCGATGCGGTGATTCGTCAGCGCCTTGATGCTGGGATAGCAAAAGATGGTTTCGCCGGGGCTCTTGGCCGCCGGGTCGCCGTCAAAGGCCGCCTGCACGTCGCTTGAAAGCAGCTCGCGCACCGTTGGCAGGCGCTTCACGAATTCCAGGGCCACAGCCTGGGAGCGCGCCCCGCAGTCCGCGCAGGGCTGGCGGTTGTCTTTGGCGCACACAAAGCAGTAGCCCCGGTTCACCTGCTCGGCCAACAGCTTCACCACCCGGTCCAGGGCGCTGCCGGTATAAAAAGGCATGGTGCGGCCGCTCACGTCCGAGGGCCCGAAAAACCCCGGAAACAGCACGGCGCGCAGCAGCTCCACCACCTCGGCCAGGGCCTCCAGCGAGGGCATGGGCTGGTCGCGGCTCACGTGGTGGCAGGCGGCCTCGCACTGGGTGGGCGCGCACAGCTTGCGCACGGTCTCGGCCAGCACCTCGTCCCGGTCCATTCCCGCAGCGGGGGTTATTTCCTCAAGCATGACGCCCCCCCTACTCCGCATCCGCGAACAGCGGCGTGGAAAGATAGCGCTCGCCCGTATCGCACACGATGAACACCACGACCTTGCCCGCCATCTCTGGCCGGGCCGCCACCTGCAAAGCCGCAAAGGCGTTGGCTCCAGAAGAGATGCCGCAGCTTATGCCTTCCTCGCGCATCAGCCGCCGGGCCGTGGCAAAGGCGTCGTCCGCGCCCACGGCGATGATTTCGTCGTAGACAGAGGTATCGAGGATGCCGGGCACAAAGCCCGCGCCGATGCCCTGAATCTTGTGCGGGCCAGGCTTGCCGCCGGAAAGCACGGCGGAGTCGGCGGGCTCCACGGCCACCACGCGCACGCCGGGCTTGCGCTGTTTGAGCACCTGCCCAACGCCGGTAATGGTGCCGCCCGTGCCCACGCCGGCCACAAAGCAGTCCACGCGGCCTTCGGTGTCGTCCCAAATCTCCAAAGCCGTACCGGCCCGGTGCGCCGCCGGATTGGCCGGATTTTCGAACTGCATGGGCATGTACGCGCCCGGCGTGGCCGCCACCAGCTCCTGGGCCTTCTTGATGGCCCCGGTCATGCCCTCCGCCGCAGGGGTAAGCACCAACTGCGCGCCATAGCCCGCCAAAAGCTTGCGCCGCTCCGCGCTCATGCTCTCCGGCATGGTCAGCACCAGCCGCATGCCCTTGATGGCGCAAATAAGCGCCAGGCCAATGCCCGTGTTGCCGCTGGTGGGCTCCACAATGAGGCTCTCTGTGGTGATGCGCCCCTCCGCCAGGGCCGTCTCGATCATCGACGCGCCGATGCGGTCCTTCACCGAGCCGCCGGGGTTACGCGACTCCAGCTTGGCCAGCACCAGCCCAGGCAGCCCTTGGGAAAGCGCGTTGAGCCGTACAAGCGGCGTGCCGCCAATGAGTTCCGCCATGGACTGTGCGATGCGCATTGCGTGCTCCTTTGAAGTGGCGAAAAGGCAAAAAAACCAGGGTCCCCTCCCTAGCACCCGCCAGGGGGCCGCAGCCCTTTGGAATCCCTGTGCCGCCGGGCCCTGCCCGGCTGGAAAGGCGGGCAGGGAAAGGCAAAACCGGGGCGGTAATCCAGAGCCGACAACTCCAGTTAACCACGCAAAACTGCCGGGCAAGGGGAAAGAGCCTGGAAAAGTTAAAGGAAACTACAAAAAGAATCAGACGGACGCGTGTCAGCTTTCAACAGCCATAGCGCGAAAAATCACCTTTGCGCAAGCTGTGCAGAAGCTGGTGAGGAATGTGGAAGAGGATATATGGCAATATTACTTGACAATCAAAATACTTTATGACAAAGAATCTTCGTGCTCAATAAAAATGTTTCCGAAGAGGTGCACGCATGATCGGTCGTTTCTCCAAGCTTGGTGAATACCACGAACTCTTTCAGAAGCGGGAAGTGCTGCAATGCCTGGCGGGCGGCCTGCTGGCCCTGGCGGCCTATATATGGGAGGCCCAGGGCCTGGCCCCGGCCTGGGTTGGCCTTGCGCTGGGCCTGGCGGCCGTGGCCTTAACCGGCCTGCCCATCATCTGGGGCGCTGTGCAGGGACTTATGGAGCGGCGCGTCAACGTGGACGAACTGGTTGCGCTGGCCATAACCGCCTCGCTCATCCAGGGCGAGGTAGTAACCGCCGCCGTGGTGGGTTTCATCATGGCCCTGGGCTCCCAGGTGGAGGAGGCCATCAGCGATTCCGCCCGGCGGTCCATCCAGGCCCTGGCGGGCATGACCCCGCAGGAGGCCACGCTCCTGGGCCCGCAGGGGCCGCAGACCGTGCCCCTCAGCAGCGTGCAGCGGGGCGACAGGCTTCTGGTGCGCCCCGGCGAGCGCATCCCCGTGGACGGAACCATCCTTTCCGGCACCAGCGCCGTGGACGAATCGAGCATCACCGGCGAATCCATCCCCCGCGAGCGCACCGTGGGCGAAAGCGTGCTGGCCGGAACCTTGAATTACAACGGCGTGCTGGAAATGCAGGCCGCGCGCATTGGCGCGGACACCACCCTGGGCCGCGTGATGCGCCTGGTGGAGGAGGCCGAGGGCCACAAACCCCGCGCCGTGCGCTTTGTGGACAGCTATGCCCGCTGGTTCACGCCCCTGGTGCTCTCCCTGGCCGGGCTGGCCTGGGTCTGGAGCGGCGAGTCCTCCCGTGCGGTTTCCGTGCTGGTGGCGGGCTGCCCCTGCGCGCTTTTGCTGGCCGCGCCAACGGCCACGGTGGCCGCCGTGGCCCGGGCCGCGCGCTCCGGCGTGCTGGTCAAGGGCGGGGCCCAGCTGGAGGCCGTGGCCAAGGCCGATGCCGCGCTCTTCGACAAGACCGGCACCCTGACCCTGGGCGTGCCCCGCGTGGACGAAGTGGCCCCGGCAAACGGCTGCAGCGTGGACGACGTGCTGCGCGCAGCCGCCGGGGTGGAGCAGAACGCGGCGCACCCCCTGGCGCGCGCCGTGCTGCACGCTGCCAAACAGCGCAAGCTGACCGTGCCCGAGGCGCGCGGCGTGGTGGCCGAGGTGGGTCTGGGCGTGCGCGGCGCCCTTGAGTTGCATGGAGCTGAGCGCAACGTGGAGGTGGGCGGACCGGCCCTTTTGGCCGGGCGCGCCCTGCCGCCGGAGCTGGAGGAAAAGCTCCAGGCCATGCGCCAGGCCGGGGCCACGGCCCTGGTGGTGCTGGCCGATGGCGTTCCCCTTGGCCTGCTGGCCGTAACCGACACCCCGCGCCCCGGTGCGAAGCAGACCTTGGACGCCCTGCGCGGCCTGGGTCTTTCCAGCCTGGGGCTGCTCTCCGGCGACGAAGCCCAGCCCGTGAGCCGCGTGGCCGCCTCCCTGGGGCTTACGCAGGCCTGGCCGGGCCTTAAGCCCCAGGACAAGCTCGGCATCATTGCCGACTACCAGCGCCAGGGCCGCAAGGTGCTCTACGTGGGCGACGGCGTGAACGACGCCCCGGCCCTGGCCCAGGCCGACATCGGCGTGGCCATGGCCGCCGCAGGCACCGACGTGGCCCTGGAGACCGCAGGCATGGCCCTGACGCGCGACGACATCGGCCGCCTGCCATTCCTGGTGGGGCTTTCGCGCCGCATGCTGGCCGTGGTCAAAATGAACATCGGCCTGGGGCTGCTTTCCAACACGGTGGCCGTGTACGGCGGCATGAGCGGCCTGCTCTCGCCCATTGCGGCCTCGCTGCTGCACAACGGCGGCTCCATCCTGGTGGTGCTGGCCTCGGCCAGCCTTCTTCTGTACAAGGATCGCACACAGCCCGGCTGAGGCCGGACCGGGCGCATAAACGCGCCAGAGCGGGCGGCAGCCGCGCCGCCCAGGCACAAGGAGCATCGCCATGACCAAACACGCACGCTGCCCCGCCCCCGCCGGGGCGAAAGCGCCCCAAGACGACGCCGAGGCGCGCCAGACCGACGAGTTCACGCGCCTGCTCATCGAATTCTATGAGCGCTTCTCCTCCTGGGAGCAGGACGTGGTGCGCGGCACGGGCATTACCCTGCAGCAGATGCATACCCTGGAGATTCTTGGCTCCTGCGGCGAAATGCGCATGAAGGAACTGGCCGAGAAGATGAGCGTCACCACCGGCTCGCTCACCGTGCTGGTGGACAGGCTGGTGCGGGCGGAACTGGTGGAGCGCAAGGCCAACCCCCAGGACCGCCGCTCCATCCAGGTGGGGCTTACCCCAGCCGGGGCGCGGCTTTTTGAGGAGCACCACAAGCTGCACGGGCAGCTGAGCCAGGACATGGCCGGAGCCCTGACCCCGGAGGAGCTGGACGCCTTCATGGCCATGCTGCGCCGCGTGGTGGCGCACTTCTAGCGCTGCGCCCTCAAAAAACAGGCCAGGTCCGCGGCGGCAGCGGCAGGGTTCCGACAGCCTGGCGGCAGCCGTCCGGGCGGCCATCAAGAACACAGCGCCTGCACACGCCCCGCGCAGACCGTGCAGACCGTGCAGACCGTGCAGACTTCACACGCTACTGCCGCAGCGGCCCGGCGGAGGCCTGGGCCAGAACCGCTGCGTCGGCCGGAACGTGCCTGCGCCGCCAGCCGTCCTCCGGCACCAGGCCCATGACGATGGTGGCGGCCACGCACAGGCCGTAGAAACTCCACATGGCCTGCCAGCCCGTAAGGCCCAGCAGCCTGCCCCCGGTGTGCACCAGGCTGGAAACCGTAAGCCCCAGCAGCGTCTGGTAGCCGATGGAGAAAAGCATCCAGCGCGTGGACCCGGCCGCCAGGCGCACGGTCATGGCCGCCGCCAAACAGGGCGGGTACAGGGCCATGAAAAGCATCAACGACAGGGCCGAGAGCGGCGTAAAACCCGTTTCCACCGCGCGCATGCCCGCCTCCACCCCGCGCTCCGGGGCGGTTTGCGCTTCGCGCTCTTGCGCGCCGGCGGCCAGGGCCACGGCGCTCGGCATCACGCGGCCCTCGCGGGCCAGTTCGTCCTGCGCGGGCTCCTCGTCCTCCAGGCTGCCCTCCAGACCATAAATGGCCCCCAGGCTGGCGGCGGCGTTTTCCTTGGCCGCAAAGGCCGAAAGCAGCGCGATGTTGATGCGCCAGTTGAAGCCCGCCGCGCGGGTGACGGGCTCCAGGGCCCGCCCGGCCATGCCCAGGAAGCTTCCGGCAAAGGCTTCCTCCCGCAATTGGGAGCGCAGTTGCTGGCGGGTGGCGGCCAGGTCGCGCAGGGCCTGGGCCGCGCCTATGGTCGCGGCGTCCTGCCCGGCGGCCAGGGCCAGCCAACGCGGATTGCGCGCGGCGAACTCCGCGTCCACCACAGCCTCGGCCTGGGCCTCGCCCACACCGCCTGCCGCGTCCGCCGCCTCGCGCCGGGCGGCGCGCCACTCGGCGGCGAAGTCCAAAAGCTCCAGCGCCCCGGCCCGGTCCAGGCCCTCCAGGCCAGGCACGGAATGCGCCTGCTGCAGAAAGGTTCCCACCGCCGTCTCCCCGGCATCCACAAAGCGGGCCTTGCGTTCCGCTTCCAGGCCGGGAAAGGTGATGAGCGAAAAGACCACCACGGACACGGCCAGCACGATGCCCATGATCTTCTTGACGAAGAGCAGGCTGCGTTCCGCCGCGCGGCGCGCCACGCCGCCCAGCGTCGGCAGATGGTAGGGCGGCAGCTCCATCAGAAACGGCGCGCGCGGCCGCCCGCCCAGGGCAGTTATGGAAATGGCCTTGGCCACGGGCAGGGCCATGAACAGCGTTATGGTGGAGATGAAAAACAGCGCCAGGCCCTGATTTTCCGCAAAGTACGCGCCCACCAGGATGAGATAGAGCGGCACCTTGGCCAGGCAGTTCATCATGGGGGCAATGAGGATGGTGGTCAGCCGAGCGCGTTCGTCGGCGATGCCGCGCGCGGACATGATGGCCGGAATGGAGCAGCCGCCCAGGTACACCCCGCCCAGAATCAGCGGCAGGGTGGACTGGCCGTGCAGGCCGAAGCGGCGGAACAGACGGTCGAGTAGAAAGGCCATGCGCGGCATGTAGCCGCTGTCCTCCAGAATGGCGATGAAGCTGAAAAGCAGCAGGAACACCGGCAGATAGCCCAGAATGGACGTGACGCCCTGCACGGTCCACAGCCCCAGGGAGCGCAGCAGCGGATCTTCAAGAAAGCCCGGTGCAGGCAGCAGCAGGCCCACCCAGTCCTCCACGGCCACCAGGGCCCCGCGCAGGTCCTCGCCCAGGCCGTCGCCGATGCCGATGGCCACCTGATAGAGCGCCAGCAGCACAAAGGCCAGCAGCAGCGGCCCGAACACGCGGTGCAGGGCCACGCGGTCCAGCCGCTCCGACATGGTGGGCGAAGCCGCGCCCGCCAGCGCTCCGGCCTGCGCCCCGGCCTGCATGTCAACCTGGCCCGCGTTCGCTTTCGAGCGGGCGCACACGCGTTCCGCCAGGTCGCTGGCGGCCTGGTTGCGCGCAAAGGCCACGTACCGGGCCGGGCTCAGGCCCGTGGCGGCCTCGAAGTCCGCGCGCAGGGCCTCGGCCAGGGCGCGCACCCCGGCCGGGGAGGCGTGCTGGCGGTCCAGAAGCTCGGCGACGCCCGCGTCGCCCTCCAGCAGCTTCACGGCCATCCAACGCGGGGAGTGAGCCACGCGCAGCAGCACGTCCTCGCCCAGGGTCTCCTCCAGCCGCTCAATGGCGGGCTCCAGGGCGCCGTAGGCGAGCAGGCTGCGCCGGGGCCGGGTTTCGTTGCCGGTCTCGATGATCTGCCCGAGGGCGTTGCGGATGTCTTGCGCGCCCTGGCCGCGCTTGCCCACGGAGGACACCACGGGCACGCCCAGCTCCGCCGCCAGCCGGGCCGCGTCCACCGGGCGGCCGCGCCTGCCCGCAACGTCGGTCATGTTCAGGTCCACCACCACGGGCAGCTGCATTTCCAGCAATTGCAGGGTGAGGTACAGGCCCCGGCGCAGGTTGGCGGCATCGATGACGGCCAGCACGGCGCGCGGCCTGTCGTGCAGCAGAAAGTCCCGCGTCACGCGCTCCTCCGGCGAAAAGGAGGTCAGGCTGTAGATGCCCGGCAGGTCCACCAGCTCCACGTCGTAGCCGCCTGCGCGGGTGCGGCCGGAGCGTTTTTCCACCGTGACGCCGGGGTAGTTGGCCACGTACTGCCGCGCCCCGGTGAGCATGTTGAACACCGTGGACTTGCCGCAGTTGGGCTGCCCGGCCAGGGCCACCAGATGGCTGGGGCGGCTCATGGGCGCGCCTCTGCGCGGCTGCGCTCCAGGGCCAGGACCTCCACCTGGGCGGCCTCGGCCTTGCGGATGCAGACCATGACCCCCTCCAGGTCCACTTCCAGCGGATCGGCCAGGGGGGCGCGGCGCACCACGCACAGGCGCGCGCCGGGGAAGAAGCCCAGGTCCGCCAGCCGCTGTCCCAGCACCCCGTCGGCGCGCAGCCAGCTGAGTACGCAGGGCGTGCCCAGGGCTGCGGCGTCGAGGGTGGTGAGGCGGGCGGGGTCAGCCACCACTGTGGCCTTGAAGCGGGCCGTGGCTGACTGTGAAGCGGGTGCGGCCGCCTGGTCCTTGTGGTCCGGGGCCGCAATGGGGCGGGTCGTGGCGGGGGTGTTCACAAAGGTGTCCTTTCTGAGCCGGTTCAAACGCACCGGAGTTTTTTTGAAAATGAATTTCAGTCTCATTTGCACAACGGGGCCTTCCCTGTCAACCCGCGTGCCGAGGGCGTATTGAAATTCCATCTCATGCTTTGACCAAAACCCGGTAAAGGCGGAAAGCTGCACGCATCCTGCGCCTTTCCCCGCCGGGCGGCCTGCCTTACTTGAGCGCTCTGGCGAAGGCGTTCGGGCACGCCTGCGGCATGCCGGAACGCAAAGGCGCCAAGCACACAAGGAGAATCACCATGAGCCTGCATCTTCGGTATACTCTGCCCGCCTCGGCGGGGTTGGCCCTGGTGGGCCTGGCCGCGTACGCGGTGTACAAGTCCGGCGGGTTGCGGCCTGCGCTGGTGGGCGCGCTGCGCGGCGGCGTGAAGGCTGCGGACTGGGCGGGCAAGAAGCTTGCCTGCGCCAAGGAAAACGTGGCGGAGATGGTTGCCGAGGCCAAGGCCCCCAAAGCCAAGCCCGCGCCCAAGGCGGCGGCGAAGCCTGCCGCAGCCAAGGCGGCCCCCAAGGCGGCGAAGCCTGCGGTCAAGCCTGCTGCCAAGGCGACCCCCAAGGCTCCGGCTCCGGCCACGGTTCCGGCCTAACGCCCCACTGTAGCCCCGACCCTTTTGAAGCCTGGGCATAGGCGGTGTTCTGCGCCTGCGCCCAGGCTCCGTGGAAGCGTCGCGCCCGCGCCACTTTGCCTGGTCGGCCCGCCGGGCGTGACGCCTGCCCCCGGCGACCGCTCCCTGCCCCTGCGCCCTTCGGGCCTGCGCAACGTCCGCGCCTGGACGCCGCCCTGCCCCTGCGCCTAAGTTCAGCGGAGCCTCCGCCGGGGCGCTGCACCCGATCACACCTCTGTCCTGACATGCTTTGCTTTCGCTGCGGCATTTCGCCTATAGCATCACGCCGGGCGTGACGCCCTCGTCCGCACCGCTCCCTGCCCCTGCGCCGCCGAGAGCCGTAACACCGCTGCCCCCGGGCGAGGCGAAGACTGCATCACCTGCGCCCAGCGCGCGCCCCTGCCGCCTCTTCCTGCCAGCCCACCCGTCCCCACGCCCTGGGCCATGCCCACCTTGCGGCGTGTTCCGTCGCGCCTGCTGCAAACACACAGCGGGCGGCGGGCAGGCAGGCCGCCGCCATGGCCCGGCGGACATCTTTTTCGCACCTGCTTGTGCCGCCGCTGGCCAGGGTTTGCGGGCTTCGCCCCATGCAAACGGGTATCCACCCGCTGCTTTTTTTCGCGCTCCAACTTGACAACGAATTTCAATTTCAATAGTTATCGCCTCGACGGCACCGGCCCGGGTGGGCGTGCCGAAACAAAGGAGTGTGCGTCATGTGGCAGGACATCATTGTCTACAGCATTTTGGCTCTGGGGGCGGGCTTCACCCTGTGGCGCTTCTACGCCAAGTTCACAGCCGGTGGTTCTTGCTGCGGCGGGGGCTGCACCTGCAAGGAACCCTGCGCGGGCGGCAAGCCGGGCAAAAGCCGCAGCGCTGCCAGCGGCAAGGGGAATAACTCCGCGTGTAATTGCGCGGCCATTGGCTAGCGGGGAGTTCCCCGTTTTTCTTCTTTTCATAACACGCAGGAAGAGCCTGTGAAGACCAAGGAGAGACCCATGAGTTCATGTGTGACGCTGCGCCGCGCGCAAATCAACCGCAAGATGCGCATCTGCTCCATCGACGCCAAGGGCGAGCTGGGCCGCAGGGTGCGCGACATGGGGCTCATCCCCGGAGCCGAGGTCACCGTGGTGGGCAAAGCCCCCCTCAAGGACCCCGTGGCCCTGCGTCTGCGGGACTTCACCATGACCCTGCGCAACAGCGAGGCCGACCACATCATGGTTGAGCCGGTGGAGAAATAGACATGGCGACGACCCTGACAATAGGCCTTGCGGGCAACCCGAATTGCGGCAAGACCACAATGTTCAACGCCCTCACCGGGGCCCACCAGCACGTGGGCAACTGGCCCGGCGTTACGGTTGAGAAAAAATCCGGCAAGATCCACGAGGGCGGCATGATCCTCGACATGGTGGACCTGCCCGGCACCTATTCCCTTACCGCTTACTCCGACGAGGAGCGCGCCGCGCGCAACTTCCTCACCGACGACCACCCCGACGCGGTGATAGGCGTGCTGAACGCCGACGCCCTGGAGCGCAACCTGTACCTGGCCGTGCAGATCAAGGAACTGGGCGTGCCGCTGGTGCTGGCCCTGAACATGATGGACGAGGTGCGCAAGGCGGGCAAGGCCATCAACGTAGGCCTGCTGGCCACGCTCATGAACTGCCCGGCGGTGGAGACTGTTGCCCGCCAGGGCACCGGCAAGCGCGAGCTTCTGGACGAGGCCGTGCGCATCGCCAAAAGCAAAGAGGACCACGCCGAGCCCCTGCGCATTTCCTACGGCCCGGACCTGGACCCCGTGCTGGACGAGATGGAGCAGATCATCATTCAGGCCAAGCTGCTGGCCGAGAAAGGCCCGGCCCGCTGGGTGGGCATCAAGTACCTGGAGGGCGACCCCTCGATCATCCGCCACGGGCGCGAGAAGAACGCCTCCGCCTCGGCCAAGCTGGAAGCCCTGGTCGACAAGGTGGCCCAGCACCTGAAGAAGACTCTGGACGCCACGCCGGAAGGCATCATTGCCGACTACCGCTACGGCTACATCGCGGGCATCACCAAACAGGTGGTGAGCTACCCCACCTCCAATGCGGAGCGCATCCGCTTTTCCGACCGCATGGACAAGGTGCTGACGCACCCCCTGGCCGGTCCGGTGGTCATGGGTCTGGTCATCTACCTGCTGTACACCGTCACCTTCGCCCTGGGCGAATACCCCATGGGCTGGCTGGAAACCGGCTTCGGCTGGCTGGGCGACACCGTAAAGGACGCCATGGGCGACGGCCTGCTGCGCTCGCTCATCGTCGATGGCGCCATTGCGGGCGTGGGCGGCGTCATGGGCTTCGTGCCGCTGATCATGATCATGTTCTTCCTGCTTTCCGCCCTGGAAGACACCGGCTACGTGGCGCGCATGGCCTACATGCTCGACCGCGTGTTCCGGGTGTTCGGCCTGCACGGCATCAGCGTGCTGCCCTTCATCATCTCCGGCGGCATTGCGGGCGGCTGCGCCGTTCCCGGCGTCATGGCCACGCGCACCCTGCGCAGCCCCAAAGAAAAGCTGGCCACCCTGCTGGTGGCGCCCTTCATGACCTGCGGCGCCAAGGTGCCGGTGTTCCTCATGCTCGCCGCCGCCTTCTTCCCCGGCGAAGAGGCCGGAGTCATGTCCGCCGTGACCCTGAGCGCGTGGGCCGCGGCCCTGCTGGTGGCCAAGCTGCTGCGTTCCACCGTGGTCAAGGGCGAAAGCACGCCCTTTGTCATGGAACTGCCGCCCTACCGCATTCCCACCCTGCGCGGCCTGTGCATCCACACCTGGGAGCGCTCCTGGTCGTACATCCGCAAGGCCGGTACGGTCATTCTGGCCATTTCCGTGCTGCTGTGGGCGGCCATGACCTTCCCGGCCCTGCCGGAGGACCAGGCCCAGCCCTTTGACGAACGCATTGCCGCCATAGAGGCCCAGGCCGAAGCCGCCAAGGCAGCGCCCCCGGCCCAGTCCGCCGCCGTGGCCGAAGCCCCCGCCGCAGGCACGGAAGCCGCCCCCCTGGTGGTGGCCGAAGCGCCCGCCGCCAATGCCGCAGAAGCCGCTGCGGAAGGCGAAGAGGCCGAAGAACCCAAGGACGAGTTCCAGGAAGCCATCGCCGGTGTTGAGGCCGAAAAGGCCGAGGCCGAGCTGCGCAATTCCTACGCGGGCCGCGCCGGTGTGGCGCTGGAATCCGTCACCTCCCTGGCCGGGTTCAACTGGCGCGTGAACATCTCGCTGCTGGGCGGTTTCGCGGCCAAGGAAGTCATCGTGTCCACCCTGGGCACGGCCTACGCCCTGGGCGAAGTCGATGCCGAAGAGGCCGCTCCCTTGTCCGACAAGATCAGCGCGGACAACACCTTCTCCAAGGCTGCGGCCCTGGCGCTCATCGCCTTCGTCATCCTCTACGCGCCCTGCTTCGTCACCGTGGTGGCCATGGCCAAGGAGGTCGGCTGGAAGTGGGCCGGGTTCTCCATGGTCTTCAGCACCGCCCTGGCCTACATCGTGGCCGTGGCCCTGTACCAAACCCTTCGGGTGGTGGCCTAACCCCCGGACAAACTGACACGCAGCACCTCCCCTCGCACCTGCGCACGGGCTCCCGGAGATCGGCTCCGGGGGCCCACCCAGGGCCAGGGCAGACGGTACACAGAGCAACGCCGCTCAGGGCCGACTTCCACACGGAGGTCGGCCCTTTCTTTTGCTTTGCGCAACAACGCCGCCTGTGAGGGCTGCACGCGGCACCTCTTGAAACCCGGCGCGGGCAGGGCAAAAAACGCCCGTGCCGCACCGGAACGTTTGGGGGGGGCAAGTTTCCCGGGCCGACAAACCCGGTGGACTGGCAGAACGTCCAGGCTGAACTGGCGCACGGCCTCGGCTGGCCGGGTCGGCTCGACTACGGAAACGCGCTCCCGCGCCAGTGGCACGGCCCGCAAGCCGCGCACACAGCGCGCCCCATTTGGACGGCAACAACGAAAAAGGCCGCCCCTTGCGGAGTCGGCCTCTTGCAACTGCGGAGGGGCTAAGAACTAACGCTCGCCGCGCTCCCCCGTGGCGGGCTTCGGGGCCGCGTCCAGGCGCGACCCGGCGCTTAAGCCCGCCCCGGAAAGAATGGCGAAGGTGGCGCCGTTGTGCAGGGCGGCGGCGGCCAGGGGCGACAAGGTGCCCGCTCCGGCGGCCACCAGCAAGCCCGTGTTCACGGCAACCCCGGTGGCGAAGCAGGTGCGCAGCACGCTGCGGGCGCGGCAGGCGGCTTCCCGCGCGGGCACAAGTCCGGCCAGGCCTTCGTGCAGCAGCACAACGCCCGCGCTGTCGCGCGTCAGCCCAGCCACGGCCAGGTCCGGCCCGGCCACGCACACGCCGACATCGGCCGCCAGCAGGGCGGGCGCGTCGTTCACGCCATCGCCCACCACGGCGACCACGGCCCCGCCCGTGCGCAATTCCTCCACCACGCGGGCTTTGTCCTGCGGCGAAAGCCCGGCGCGCATCTCGTCCACCAGCCCCGGCGGCAAGCCGCCAAGCAAGGCCTGGGCCGACGCCGCGTTGTCTCCGGTAAGCACCACCACGCGGCGCACCCCGCCTGCGCGCAGGGCGGCCAGCACCTCGCGCGCCTCAGAACGCAGTTCATCGCGCAGGGTGATGACCCCGGCGGGCGCGCCATCCACCAGCACGTGGGCCAGGGTCTTGCCGCCGCATGCGCACTGGGCTTCGGCCCCGGCGAAATGCTCCGGCGCAAGGCCGCACTGTTCCTCAAGATAACGGCGGCTGCCAACCTCCACGCGGCGCGTGGCGCACTGCGGATCGCCCACCTCGGCGCGCACGCCCAGGGCCGTGGCGCAGTCCGTGCCGCGCGCGGGCAAAAGCGGCAGGCCGCGCCGGGCGGCCTCGGCCACCAGGGCCCGGGCCACGGGGTGGCTCCAGCGCTCCTCGGCGGAGGCAGCCAGCAGCAATACGTCATCGGCCCCGAAACCCGCACAGGGCAACACGTCCATCACGGCCATGCGCCCCGTGGTCAGGGTACCGGTCTTGTCGAAAACAATGGTGTCCACGCGGGCCAGGGCGTCCAGGGCGGTGCCGCTCTTGACCAGAGCCCCGGCTTTAGCGGCGGCGTACATGCTGGCCTTCACCACCACCGGGGCGGACAACTTTACGGCGCAGGCGTAGTCGATGGTCAGCACGGAGAGCGCGCGGCGCAGATCGCCCGTGGCGGCGTACAGCCCGGCCCCAAGGGCCAGGGTCAGCGGCACCAGGCGGTCGGCCAGCTGGTCGCTCAAACGCTCCGGCGCGGACTTCTCGTGCAGGCTCTTTTCCATCAGCGCGGCAATGCGCGCTGTGGCGCACTCCTGCCCGGTGCGCACGGCGCGCAGGGCCAGCGAGCCGTCCGTCACCACACTCCCGGCCAGCAGGGCGTCGCCGGGGGCCACTTCCTCCGGCGCGGCTTCGCCGGTGATGACGCTCTTGTCCACCAGGGCGCGACCGCGTTCCACATCGCCGTCCACGGGCACGCTCTCGCCCGCGGCCACAAGCACCAGCTCGCCGGGGCGCACGGTGGCAAAAGGCACGCTCTGCTCATATGCGCCGTTTTCGCCCTGCCGCTCCACGCGCACCAGGGCCACGGGCGGGGCCAGCAGACTCTTCAACAACGCGCCGGAGCGGTCCTCCGTGGCCTGACGCAAATATTCGCCCACCACCACCATGGCCGAAATGCCAAGCGCGGCGGGGTTGTCACCCATGGCCAGGGCGAAACCCACGCTGGCCATGTCGAGCACCGGGGCCTTGAGCCCCTGCGCGGCCAGAACGCCCAGGCCACGCAGCACCACCGGCGCGCCCAGGCCTAGGGCCAGGGGCCGGGCGGCGGGCGTGGGCAACAGCGAGGCCCCGGCGGCCAGGGCCAAATGGCCCGCGGCATCGGCCAGGCTGCGGCGACGGGGAGGGCGCGGACCGCCCGCACGGCTGAAGGCCTTGGGCGGCAGTTGCTCAAGGGCGGACAGGATGTCCTGGGCCACGCCGGGGCGCTCGGCGTACTCCGCCACAAGGCTGGCCCCGGCGGGGTTGGCGCGCACGCGGGTCAGCCCGGCGCGCTCGGCCAGCCAGGCCTCCAAATATTCCAGGCGCAGCTCCGGGTGGCGCAGGGCTGCCCAGCGCAGGCGCAGCCGTCCGGGGCAGCGGTGGGCAATCACCGGCGCGCTGCCCGCCTTGCCGCATGCCGGCGTCTTGGCAGGTCTGGAGATCGGCCCGGCAGTCAGCGTTTTCGTCATGCGTCCAACGTCCTCCCGCCCATGCGCTTGAGGCAGGCGGGGCACAATCCATACAGCACCATGCTGTGCCGCGTCAGGGTAAAGCCCTGGGCCCCGGCCAGCTCCTCCTGCCGCTTCTCTATCTCCGGGTCCACAATCTCCACCTTGACCCCGCATTCCAGGCAGACCAGATGGTCGTGGTGGGCGTGGCCGTAGCTGTGCTCGTACAAGGTGGGGCCTTCGCCCGCCAAAAGCGCACCGGCCAGGCCGGATTCCACCAGCAGCTTCAGCGTGCGGTACACCGTGGCCTGGCCGATGGCCGGGTCGAGCTTGCGCGCGCGGCCGCAGAGTTCCTCGGACGAGAAATGGCCCTCGGATTCCAGGAAGGTCTCCACGATGGCCGCGCGCTGGGGCGTCATGTTCAGCCCGCGCTTGCGCAGATATTCCAAAAACACTTCACGCGGCTGCTTCATGGCCGGTCGTCTCCTGAGGTCGTGTCCGTGGTTTGCGGCGCGCCGCCTTGAGCGCCGGTTTCCCCGGCCTGCCAGCGCACAATGACCAGATCGGCCTGGTCCAGGCGCAGGAACAGGCGCAGGCCTTCGCGGCTGGAAATGACGATGCGCCCCCCGCCGGAGAGGCGATAGCTGGGGGCCTTGGCCACGTGGTCCAGGCGCAGCACATCGCCCACGGCAAGTCCAAGGGCGGCTATGGCCCGGCGGGCGCGCTCGCCCCCCAGGATGCGCGTGACCACAAAATCCGCCCCGGCCTGGGCGTTGGCGAACTGGCACTCCATGTCGCCCAGGCGGCCAAGAATCTTCGCCGCCATGCCTTCCGCCAAGCGGATGCGCCCCCGGCCCTGCACATGGGCCACATATTCCATGGGCGGAATCACCCGCAGCATCTCGATGCGGTCGTCGTTCACCAGCCCAAGGGCGGCCAGGGTCTCCGCCAGGGAAACACCCCCGGTGACGGCTTCGATGTGCCCGGTTTCGCCGGGACGCAGCTCGGTCAGCGGCACCATGCGGCCATCGTCCAGGTGGGCCACCACCTTGCCGCCCATGCCGCCGCCCAAAAGCACCTCGCCCTTGGGCCCGCGCACGCGCACGGTTTTCAGGGCCACCTCTTCGTCCAGACGGGTGATGCAACTGCCAGGGTAAATGCCCATGCGGCCAAGCTGCGCTTCCAGCTGACGCCCGACGATGCGCGTCAGCGTAAGCGGTGTTTCGCAGGGGGCCTGGGCCAGGCTCGCTTCCATGGTCTACTCCTGCGCCGGGGCGAAAGGTTCGGGGATTGGTTCGGCGTGCTGTTCGGCGTGCTGTCCGGCATTGGTTCGGGCGCAGGCGTCCCGCCCTGCAAAGCCCTTGGGGCTGCCGCCCCCGGCCAGGACCGCGTAGCCCAGAATGCCTATGGTGCAGGCGTTGTGCAAAATGGCCGCCGCCACGGGCGAAAGCCTGCCCCCGGCAGCCAGCAGCATGACGGCGGAGTTGACGCCCACGGCGGTGCGGAAGCTGTGGGTAAGCACCCGGCGCGTGCGGGTGGCGATATCCCGCGCCACGGCCAGGGCCATGAGGTCGTCCTCCAGCAGCACCACCTGGGCCGACTCGCGCGCCAGGTCCGCCCCGCCGGGCATGCAGATGCCCACATCGGCGGTGAGCAGGGCGGGCGCATCGTTCACGCCGTCTCCGGCAAAGGCCAGCATGCGGCCCTCGCTTTGCAAACGGCGCACTATGTCGGCCTTGTCCTCCGGGGCAAGCTCCCAGTGGATTTCGTCCACCCCCAGGCCGGAGAGCACGGCCTTGGCCGTGTCCTTGTGGTCGCCGGTGAGCACCACCATGTGCGTGATGCCGCGCTCGCGCAGGGCGGCCAGGGCTTCCGCCGCCTCGGGCCGCAGTTCGTCGCGCAGGGCGATGATTCCGGTGAGGCGGCCCTCGCGCGCCACATAGAGCAGGCTTTTGCCCTGGCTGCGCAACTGCGCGCAGAGTCCGTCCGCCCCGGCGCAGTCCACGCCCTCGTCGTCCTCCAGAAAGTGGCGGCTGCCCACAAGCACCCGCCTGCCCTGCACAAAGGCCGAAACCCCATGGGCCACGATGAAGTCCACCTGGCTGATGGGCGGCAGGTCCAGGCCGCGTGTTTTGGCCTCGGCCACCACGGCGCGGGCAACGGGGTGGGAGTAGTGCTCCTCGGCCCCGGCGGCCAGGGCCAGCAGTTCGGCCGGGGTCAGGGCCTCGGCCCCGCCGCCTGCCTGCGGCGTGGGCAACAGGTCGGTCACGCGCAGGTCGCCGCGCGTCAAGGTGCCGGTCTTGTCAAACACGATGGTGTCGATGGCGGCGAGGTTGTCCAGGGCCTGGCCGCCCTTCAAGAGCACGCCGCAGTGCCCGGCCGCGTGCATGCCGCTTTTTACCGCCACCGGAGCGGCCAGCTTGAGCGCGCAGGAGTAGTCCACCGTAAGCACCGCCGCCGCGCGGCGCACATCACGCGTGAGGGCGAAAAGCCCCAGGCCCAGGCCCAGGGTCACGGGCACCAGGCGGTCGGCCAGATCGTCGGAATGCTTTTGCGAGGCGGACTTGCTGCGCAGGGAGTTTTGCAAAAAGCGCCGGGTGCGGGCCATGCTGGTTTCGCCGCCCACGGTGCGCGCGGCTATTTTGAGCCGCCCGTCCTCCACCAGAGAGCCGGAGAGCACCTCGCTGCCCAGGCTGGCCTGCACGGGCAGGCTTTCCCCGGTGATGGAGCTGCGGTTCAGGGCCGCCTCGCCGTCCACCACCACGCCGTCCACAGGCACCAGCTCGCCCGCGCCGCAAATCACCACGTCGCCCACGGCCAACTCGGCGAAGCTCACGCGCACCTCGCGGGCGTCGCGCTCCACCCACACGCTGTCCACCTGGGGCCGCAGCAAGTCCTTCAAAAGCTGGTCCGACTTGGCGGTGGTCCATTGCTCCAGCCAATTGCCCAGGCCCAGCATGGCCACAATGGCGTTGGCGGTGAAGTGATCCCCCCGCAGGAGCGAGAAGCCCACGGCGGCGGCGTCGAGCACCTCCACCTTCACGCCCTCGGCAAGCAAGGTGCCCAGGCCCTGGGTGATGGTGGGCAGGCCCAGGCCCCAGCTCAGGGGCGCACGCACCGCGCCGGGCAGAAAGGGCATGGCCGCCGCGGCAGCCGCCTGCCCGATGACCGTGGGCAGGGGCAGCGGGGCGACGCGGTGCTGGCCGGGCAAAAAGGCCTCGCCGGGGATGTTCCCCACCAGTTCCAGGATGCGCGCGCGCACCGGTGCGCCGCCGCCGAAGCGCACGGTGACGCAGGTGGCGGCGGTGTTTATGGCCGCAGAGGTGACGCCGGGCACGGCCTCCAGCATGGCCTCCAGGTAGCCGAGGTCCAGGGAGGGATCGCCCAGGACGGCGGAGCGCAGGCGCAGGCGTCCGGGCAGCTCGTGGGCCACCCGGACGCGCCGCGCCGCATGTTTCGTTGTGGACGCAGGCGTCCTCACAGATCATTCTCCCGCGTTTTGGCGGCAGGCTTGCCATACAGGCCGTAGTGCCACAGGCTGAAGCCCACCAGGGCCGCGCCGCTGGCCAGGTGCAGCGCGCGTGAGGCGCTGCGCTTGCGCGTTCCAGTAAAGGCGGTCGCCACCAGCACGGCCAGGCTCACGCTCATGCCGACCTTGGCCAGCTTGCGCTGGCGCGCCAGGGAAAGCCCCGCAGCTGGGCTCTTGGCCGAGACCGGGCCGGAGCCTTGCGCCGGGCTCTTGGCCTTGGCCATGCCGGAGCCCTGCGCCGGGCCAAAGGGCTTCACGGTCCCGGAGGACTCCGCCGAGCTCTTGGCCTTGGCCATGCTGGAAGCTTGCCCCGGGCCCTGCGCCTGCGCCGGGCCAAAGGGCTTCGCGGTGCCGGAGGGCTGCGCGGAGGAGGGGGCTTGCGCCCTGCTCCTGGCCGTGGCCTTCACCCGTGGCGCAACCTTGGCGGGCTGCGGCGTCGTGTTTCCGTCCGCCATGGCCTAGCCCTCGCGGCTCAATTCTGCCTTTACGTCCTCAATCTGCTCTTTGATCTCTTCCACGCCGCCCTGCACCGCCGCCCACACGCGCACGGCCCCGCCGATGAGGGCCTTCTGCACCGTGGGATTGGTGACCACCAGGGCCACGCCAGCGCCCAAAAGCAAGCCCTTGAGATACGCGGGCTGGGTGACGTTGAACCAGGAGGCCAGGCCCGTGGCCGGAGCCGCAACAGCCGTTTTGGCCTGGGCGGCTTTGGTCTGGGCGGTCGGCTGCTGGGCAGCCTGTTGCTGGGCGGCCTGCTGGGCAAAGTACTGCTGCTGGGCGTACTGTTGCTGGGCATACTGGGCCTGGGCGGGGTTCTGGAAACCCATCCCGGCGGCCTGGGCCCCGGCGTAGGGGAAAGCGTTGGAGTAGTGTTCGCTCATGTTGGTGTCCTCGTGCGCGCGCGGCGCTTATTCGGTGATGAAGGTCTCAGGCTCGGCCTTTGCGGCGGCCTTGCGCGGGGCCCTGGGCTTGCTGACCTTGGCGGCCTTGGCCGGTTTCACGACCTTGGCGCTCGCCTTCGGGGCGGCTTTTGCGGCGGCGGCGGGCGCGCTCACGGCCTCATCCCGGTCCGCCTCTGCCCCGGCGCAGTACGCAGCGGCCAGAGCCTTGCGTCCACCCTTCACAAGCACTTCGTTCAGCACAGAATCCATGAGGTATTTTGCTCCCGTAGCCACGGCGGCAATGCCCACCAGCCCCACCACGCCGCCCACGCGCAGGGCGGCCATGGCGGCCACGCCCGCGCCGGAGGCCACGCCCGTGGTTCCGGCCTCGCGCAGGGCGCACAGGGTGGCCTGCTTGCCGCTCATTTCGCCATTTTTGACCTTGCGGACGTTTGCGGCCGCAGCGGCAACGCCGCCCACCACCGCGCCAAAGAGCACGGCGGTCGCCGTGGCCGGGGAAATGTACCGCGCTGTTTTCTTGTCCCAGGACATGTTAGGCCTCCCCGGTTTCGGGCGCGTGCTCCGCGCCGGTTTCGTCCGCGCCCTGCTGGCCGAACATGGACCCCATGACACCCGCCAGGGCATCCTTCACCGCGCCGTTCGTCAGCAGCAGCACAGCCGCAGCGCCCACCAGCGCGCCCTTCCAGAAGTCGCCGCCGGAGGCCTGCAAAAAGCTCATGATCTTGCTGGCGTCGGCATCGCCCTTGATGACGTCCTGCATCATGCCGTACATCTGGCCCATGTCCGGCCCGTTCTGCTGGCCGTACTGGTTCTTGTCGTGCAGCTTTTCATGGTCGTCGTGGCCATCGGCCTGCCCTGCGAAGGCCTGCCCCGCGAAAGACTGCCCGGCGAAGGCCTGACCGAATAGGCCTGACCAGCGAAAGTCTGGTCGGCAAAAGCCTGACCAGAATAGGCCTGACCCGCCTGCGGCTGACCCATGAAGGCTTGGCCCATCATCGGCTGACCCATGAATTGCCCCTGGGCCTGAAACTGGGGCGGAACGCCCGGACAGGCGTACTGTGGCTGGAAACCCTGGCCCATGTACTGATACTGAGGCTGGCCCATGAACTGCGGTTGCCCCATGAGCTGATACTGAGGCTGGCCCTGCGGCTGGAAGCCCTGGCCCGTGTATTGATACTGAGGCTGGCCCTGCGGCTGGCTTGGCGCCTCAGCCTGGGGCTGTTTCAGGCCGGGCTGGCCCAGCGGGTTGGGCACCGGATTCGCCATGGGGCCGGGCTGGCCCATGTACTGATACTGCGGCGCAAAATGGGGCTGGTAGCCATACTGGCCCATGGGCTGCTGGCCCATGAACTGCGCCTGACCCGGCATGTTCGCCTGGCCCATCATGTTCGCCTGACCCGGCATGTTCGCCTGACCCGGCATGCTCGCCTGGCCCAGCGGGTTCTGCTGGCCGTAGCCCTGGCCGGTCATGTTCGGCTGGCCCGAAAACGCTTCGCCCTGGCCCGCACCGGCCCAGGCTTCGCCTTTCTGCTCGTCCTTGCTCATCGCGTCCTCCTCTTTCTCATGGTTGCGAAATGTAGCGTCAGCACACGCAGCCGGGCGCGTTCCCGGCCAGCGCCTTGAACTCCTCCACAAGCACGGCCAAACGCGCGGCGTCGCGCGTGTTCAGCGCCTCTTCCAAGAGCTCCGGGCGAATCACCGCCGGGTCGTACTCTATGACCACCGAACGCGCCGGGGCATTGAGGCGGAAGCCCCGCAGGCCCGGCACAGCCGAGCCCCCGCCCGACGCCGCGAGCAGCGCATGCGCGCGCGGATCGGCGAGCAGCTTGAGGCTGAAGCGAATGCGCAGCCGCCCCGGAACATGGTGAGCCACGCTCAAAGCGTCGCGCAGGGTGATGAGGTCTCCAAGATTCATGCGGTCTCCTTGCAGTCGGCGTGTTCCGCCAAAAGTGTTGTGCCGGGCTTGAGGCGCAGCAGGCGCGAGGAATTGGCCAGCACGCCGCCGGTGTGCACAATGTGCAGCAGCCCCGCCGCAACGGGCGAAAGCAGCCCCGCCGCGCCCAGGGCCGCGCCGCCCAGGTTGGAGCCGGTGGCGATCCAGAAGTTCTGCCGCACCACGCCAAGGGTTCTGCGGCTCAGGTCGCGCACGGTGGTCAGGCCGCTCAGGTCGTCGCCCACAAGGGCGATGTCCGCCGCCTCCAGGGCCGCCTCGGAGCTGCCCACGCCCATGGCCACGCCCACGTCGGCCTCGGCCAGGGCCAGGGCGTCGTTGATGCCGTCGCCCACCATGAGCACGCGGCAGCCCTCCGCCCGCAGGCGGCGCACAATGTCCGCCTTGTGCTCGGGCATCAGCCCCGCGTGCACCTCGTCCAGGCCCAGCCGCTCGGAAAGCACCCGCGCCGCGCCCAGTTCATCGCCCGTGACGAGCACCATGCGGCGCACCCCGGCGGCCCGCAGCCGCGAAATGACCTCCCGGCTCTCCGGCCGGATGCTGTTGTCAAAGGCGAACAGGCCCAGCACCTCGCCGTCGCGCGCCATGGTCAGAACCGTCAGCCCGCGTTCGCGCCAGGAGCGGGCCTTTTCCAAGCTGTGGCCCAGGCGCACGCCATAGCGCTCCATAAGCCGACGGTTGCCCAGCAGCAGCTCCGCGCCGTCCACCTCCGCCCGCATGCCCATGCCCAGGAAGTATTCGCACACATGGTGCGGCCGGGCGGAAACCCCGCGCCGGGCGGCCTCGGCCTTTACGGCCTGGGCCAGGGGATGGTGGCTGTGGGCCTCCACGGAAAGGGCCAGGCGCAAGAGCTCGTCTTCCCCGTCCAAATGCGGGGAAAGGGGCAAAATGCGGCACAGCTCCGGCTCCATGGTGGTCAGGGTGCCGGTCTTGTCGAAGCAGACCGTGTCGAGGCTTCCGGCCTCCTCCAGGTAGCGCCCGCCCTTGATGAGGATGCCGCGTTGGGCGGCGGCGGCCATGGCCGCGCTGATGGCCGTGCTGGCCGCCAGGATGGTGGCGCAGGGGCAGGCCATGACCAGCATAACCGTGAAGGCGCGCCACAGGCTGCCCGTGAGGATGAGCGTGCCGCCCGTGGCCATGAAGCCCAGGCGCACCAGACGCGCGGCCAGGCGGTCGGCCACGCCCTCAATGGGCGCGCGGCGCTCGATGGCGTCCTCCACCTGACGCAGAATGCGGGAAAGATAGGTGCGGTCGCCCACCTCGCAGGCGCGCACGTTGATGACCCCCTCGCGCACAAAGGTGCCCGCCAGCACGCGGTCGCCCTGGGCGCGCAGCACGCGGTCCGGCCTGCCGGTGATGGGCGATTCGTCGAGCAGGGCCTCGCCCAGCACGATCTCGCCGTCCACGCAGACCTTTTCCCCGGTGTGCAGCACCACCACATCGCCGGGCCGCAAGGAATCCACCTCGGCCTCCACCTCCACGCCGTCCACCAGAATGAAGGTGTGGTGAGCGGAAAGACGCAGAATGCCCGCAATGGAGCGGCGCGAACGCTCGGTGATCCAGGCCGAAAGCAGGTCGGCCCCGGACTGCACCCAGAGGATCTCGAAGGCGGTAAGGGCCTCGCCCGCGGCCACGGCGGCCACGCAGCCCGCGCCCAAGAAGCTCTCCAGGGTGACGCGGCGCTTCTTGATCTGCCGGGCGGCCTTGCGCAACAGCGGCAGCGCGGCCAACAGCGCGGCGATGCCCAGCGGACTTGTGAGCGTGGTGCCCACGGCCAGGCCCAGCACAAAACGCCGGTAGAGCACCACGCCCATCACGGCGCTGACGGCCGTGAAATGCCGCAGGGCCGGGCGCAGGGGGTCGCAGCCGGTGCGGGTGGAGGCGCAGGCGCGGCCAGGGCAGGCCCCGGAGCCGCAGGAGCACAGCGCCGCAGAGTCCGGGACGGCAGGGCCGCAAAGCTCGCTGGCGCACAGGGGCTGGCCCGGCAGCGGTGGCCGCAGCTGCGCCCGCAGGCAGGCCAGGGCCTCCTGCAGCAGGCGGTCCTGATCCTGCAGCTCGGCATCGTAGGCCACCACCACGCTGCCGCAGGCCAGGTTCAGGCGCAGGCCAAAGACTCCCGGCAGCTGCCCCAGGCAGGACTCAAGCTCTCCGCCAAGGGCCGGGTTGCGGCGCAAAACGCTGCCGCCCAGACGGACTCTGCCGGGGATGCCATGTTGGATCGCGAGGGTATTTTTCGACATTCCTTCTAGTACCTTGGCGTTCATATTGTGCAACAGGCTGAAATGAATTTCGTTTTCCAGGTTGAGAGCGGATTTCGTCTTCAGCCCCAGGCGCTGGCGGCCGCCGACATTCTTGCCTTTCGCCAGCCCCGCCGCCTGCGCATCAGGCGGGCCGCTGGTCCGAAATGGGCGTCAGGATGAAACAAAGATCGCGCACATCGGCCATGAATTCCTCGCCGCATTCCCGCGCGGTTTCGTTCTCCTCGTGGAAGCGCCAATGCACCTCCACGATGCGGCCCTGGGCCGCCTGCTCATCCAGCAGGTCGAAAAGATTCATGAAAGTACGCGACGAGGAGCTGTTGAAGTAGCGGATCTCCATGTTCAGCACCACGCGGCCCTGCGGGTCCTTGTTGAAGAACTCCTGCAACCACTGGAACATGGGCTCGTATACCTGCTGGCAGTTCTCCGGGTACGATTCGCCGCTGATCTCCAGCACCCGCGAGGCGGGGTCGAAGTACATGCGTGGAGAGGACTTGGTGCCCTCGACATGAAACACTGTCATTTGCGTCAACCTCCTAGGCCACGACCTTCATGGCGAAAAATGAGGTGTCCGGGTCCAGGGCGGTGATGCGGAAGTCCAGAGGGCGCGCGGCCTTGCGGGCCATGTCGATGAGGCCGAGCCCCGCACCCAGGCTTTTTGCGGGCCGCTCTGCCCGGCGCAGAAGCCGGTACTGGCTGGCCAGGTCGTCCCCGGAAAGGGAGCGGATTTCCTCCATGCGCCGGGCCAGGCCGCCGCAATCGGCGGTGCGGACGCGGTTGCCGCAAGCCACGTAGAAACGGCCGTCGTCCTCGCGCCCCACGGCCACTTGCCCGTGGGCCATGACCACCTCGCCATCGGGCGTGCAGCGCTCCGCCGAATGCCGGGCGATGTTCTGCATCTGCTCGATAAGAATGGCGAACACCCGTTGCGCCACCCCTGCCCCGGCCTGCTCCAGGCGCAATTTCTCGCGCATCAGCTCGGCCACGCCCTCCACCACCCCCTGCGACACCGGGCCGCTGAAGAAGAGGATGACCTTCCGGCTGTGCAGGTGCTCGTAGTACTCCAACAATTCTGGCGTCATGGCTTGTTCCTCGGGCCAAGCTCGAAGCCCAGCACGGTAATGTCGTCGCGCTGGGACTCCCGGCCCCGGTACGCGTCCAGCAGGGGCAGCAGGGCCTGGCCTTGCCGGGCCAGGGGCTGGTCGGCCTCCGCTGCCAGAAATTCCAAGAAACGCTTGCGCCCAAAGGGCAGGCCGCGCTCCCCGCCCACCTGGTCCAGCAGGCCGTCGGTGGTCATGTACAAACGCATGCCCGGGGCCAGGGGCAGGTGGACGTCGGCAAAGGTCTGGTCCATGCGCGTGCGCACATACCCGGCCCCGCGCGCCTCCCCCTTGAGCACCTGGAGGGCCGCCCCCTGCGCCACGTAGAGCGCGCCCCGCGCCCCGGCAAAGGTCAGGGTTCCGGCCTGCAGGTCCGCCAGGCACAGGGAGCAGTCCATGCCGTCGTCGGCCAGGGAGGCGTCGCCGGTCTGGCCCAGGGCCTCTTTTATAAGCCGGTTGACCCGGCCCAGGAGTGCGCCGGGGCTGTTTTCCTCTGCTGCGTTCAGGGCCTGGAAGGCCCGCTCGAACATGGAGTGCACGATGAGGGTCATGAAGGCCCCGGGAACGCCGTGGCCGGTGCAATCGACGACCGCCAGCCAAAAGCCGCTGGACACGGCCTTGCACCAGCAGGCGTCGCCGCCAACGCTGCCCAGCTGCCGGTTGATCAGGAAATGCCCGCCTGCTTGCAGGCCCGGCTGGCCGCCTGTTTGCCCGTCGTCTGTTTGCCCTGTGGACTGCGAAGCGGCGGCCAGCACCGCGCCCAGCTCCGCCGCACCCGGCAAAAAGGCCCGCTGGATGAGGCTCGCGTAGTCGATGCTTTCGCCGATCTGGCTCTGGGCCTCGGCCAGGCTGGAAACCGCGCTGGCCAGCTTGTCCTCGCGGCTTTTCAAGGCGTAGCCCATCCAGTGCAGATTGCGTTTGAGGCGCAGGAAATCGTGCTCCTCGCCACGTTCCGGCGGCAGATCCTCCAGGGTGAAATCGCCCATTTTGAGGCGCTGGCTTTGCAGATTCAGCGAACGGATGCTGCGCAGGGCCAGCACGTGGCTCAACAGGGCGGAACCCGGCGCCAGAAGCAGAATCATGCCCACGCAGTACAGCACCAGGGCCGAACTGGCGGGCCGCTCGCCCCCGGCCTGCAGCACGATGAGCAGCGCCAGGGGCGCGAGGATGCCCAGGACGAACAGCAGGGCCGCCACCTTGCGGCGCACGGGAATTTCGGCCAGCCCATCCAGGGCGCGGCCCGTCAACGCCGCGGCGCTGCTCTGGAAATCGAAATTCAATTTCAATGAAGGGGCAAAAAAAGAGAGCTGCATCAGGCCAGGCCCCCAAAAATCTCCACGCGGTCGCGCCCGGCGCGCTTGGCCGCGTACAGGGCCTCGTCGGCGCAGCGCAGCAGTTCTTCCAGCAGGGTTTCACGGTTGCGGTGCGTTGCCACGCCCACGCTCACCGTAAGGCCAAAGCTGGCCCCGGAGCGGCAGCCGAGCTCGCGGCAGCGGATGCCCTCGCGGATGCGTTCGGCCACGCCGCAGGCATCGGCGGTGCGGGCGTTGGGCAAAAGCGCCACGAACTCCTCTCCGCCCAGGCGCGCCACCAAGTCGCCCTCGCGCACGCTCAGGGCCAGCACCTCGGCTAGGCTGCGCAGGGCATCGTCCCCGGCCTCGTGGCCGTGGGTGTCGTTAACCTTCTTGAAGTGGTCCACATCGATCATGATCAGCGACAGGGGCGAGGCGTCGCGGCTGCTGCGCGCCAGCTCGCGGCAGGCAAGATCCATGAAGTAGCCCCGGTTCCACAGGCCGGTGAGGCTGTCGGTGCGGGCCAGGCGGTAAATTTCCTCCAGCATTCTGCGCCGTTCCGACACATCGACCACCACGCCGACCACGGGCTGCGCCTGCCGGGGACTTTGGGCCGCTTCCGCGCCGCAGGCTTTTTCCTGCTGCACGCGGCCGCTCAGCTGCGCCCAGAAGCGCGTGCCGTCCGGCCGTTGCAGTTCCGCCTGAAAGCCGCGCGTCTCGCCATCGCGCCGCAGCAAGGCGAAGAAACCCTCGCGCTCCATCGGGCTGGCGAAGAGCGCCCCCACCGACCCGCAAGCGGCCAGGAAATTCGCGGCATCGTCGCAGCCGAACATGGCGGCCAGGGCCGGGTTGGCCTCCACCAGCCGCGTGGCCACGCCGGGGTGTTCCGCTGCGTTGTGGGCGGCCTGCACCGCGCCTGAAACGCCCGGCTGCGATGCGTGCTGCGTGTTTCCCGCCAGGGCCTTCTGGGCGCTCTCGGGGCTGTCCTCGGTGCGAAAAACGCCTTCCACCATATTCTCGAAAATGCTGCGGTAGCGCTCCTCGCTGGCGGCCAAACGCTGGTTCAGCTCGTTCAGGGAGCCCTGGAAGCGGTCGCCCATGGCCACCATGCGCCGCGTGTGGCGAAACAGCCGGTCGTATTCCTTCACGAGCCCAGCAAAACAGTCGCGCCCCGGCCCGCAGACCAGGCCCGCTTCCAGCGCCTGCTGCGCCCTGCCGAGCGTCCGTTCCTCTCTGCCGAATACGTCCACGTCCATGTCCTTCCTTCCCCCGTGCGGGAGCTCTTGATAATTGATAATGAACTTCAATGTCAAGTATAACACGCGACATTTCGGATACCAAAGGACGTTCGAGGTATGGATATGGAAGGTGCGACAGAGCGCGAAAGGGGCGCGACAGACCTGCGGAGCACGCCTGCGGGCGCGGTTCTCCGGCGCGAAGGAAGACGCGAAGGAAGACGCGCAGGCACGCGCAAGGCGAGTTCGTGCAGGCGCGTCTAAAGGGGAAAGGAACAGGAGGCGGTGCGGGCGCTTGCGCCGAGCGGCTAGAGCTGGCGCGCGGCCTGGGCCTTGCGCCGGGCAATGGCCGGATACCAGCTGGTGAAGGCCACGCAGGAGACCATCAGCGTATAATTGACGGCGTCGAAGAGCCACTCCGGCTGCACGGGCACCTGCATTTTACCCCAGGCCAGTCCCGCGCCAAGGCTGAACACCACGGCCCACACCGAGGACATCAGCACATTGGTGCGCAAGAACGCGGGGTCGCTCCACAGGGCAGGGGCCACATGCTCGCGCGCGTACTCCAGGGTGAAGGGCTGCCCCAGGGCCAGGGTGAGCCAGGCTCCGGCGGCGAGGGCTCCGTGGGCCAAAATGCCCATGTGCCGCATGGTCCACACGTTTTCAAAGCCGATGACGGCCACGCTGGCGAAGGAGAAGAACACGATGCCCACCCACATGATGACGCCCTTGTGCAGGCCGCGCACGGCCATGACCAGGGTGAGCGCGGCGGCCACGGCCAAGCCGAGCTTGAGGCGCAAGAGCGAGCCGTGGGCGATGAACATGAAGGCTATCCACGGCGCGAAGCCGAGCATGAGCTTGAAGAACTGGCGCATGGCGGATCCTTGCTCGGCTGGAGTCGGCGGCTAATCGTCGAAGCGCCGGGTGATGCCCTGGTAGGCGTCGATGCGGCGGTCACGGAAGAAGGGCCAGCCCCGGCGCACGTCCTCCAGGCGCTGGGGGTCCACCTGGGCCAGCAGGATGGTTTCCTCGTCGCTGGGGGCCTGGGCCACCAGATCGCCCATGGGCCCGGCCACGAAGCTGGTGCCCCAGAACTCTATGCCCGCGCCTGCGGCGTTGTGGCCGTCGGCCAGGGGCCGCTCCAGCCCGATGCGGTTGGCCGCCGCGATGTAGCAGCCGTTGGCCACGGCATGCCCACGCTGCACAAGTTGCCAGGCCCCGCGCTGCTCGTCGCCCAGCAGGTCCTTCTCCTGCGGGTGCCAGCCAATGGCGGTGGGGTAGAAGATGACCTCCGCCCCCTTGAGGGCGGTGAGGCGCGCGGCTTCCGGGTACCACTGGTCCCAGCACACGCACACGCCGATTTTGCCCACGTGGGTATCGACAGCCAGGAAGCCCAGGTCGCCGGGGGTGAAGTAGAACTTCTCGTAAAACGCCGGGTCGTCGGGGATGTGCATTTTGCGGTACAGGCCCAGAATGTCGCCCCCGCGCCCAAGCACCGCCGCCGTGTTGTGGTACAGCCCCGGCGCGCGCTTCTCGAACAGCGAAACGATGATGGCCGTGCCGGTCTTTTTGGCCAGCGCGGCAAAGGCCTGGGTGGTGGGGCCGGGCACGGGCTCGGCCAGGTCGAAGAGCCGGGCGTCCTCCTGCTGGCAGAAGTACGGCCCCAGGAACAGCTCCTGCAGGCAGATGACATCCGCGCCGAGGGAGGCCGCGCGTTCGGCCAGCTCCAGGTGGGCCTCCAGGTTGGCCTGGGCGCTCTCGCGGCAGCCTGTTTGGACCAGGGCGACGGTATAGGGGGTGCGGCTCATGGCTGGCCTCGCTTTGGGTCTTCTCGGTTGGACACAAAAAAGCGCCGGGGAGGGTTTTGCGCCCTGCCCCGGCGCCGCCGATGCGTAAAATCAGTTGCCGCCGCTGTGTGCGACCCCTACTTGGGGTCCAGGGCGTCGATGACCTTGACGCCGAATTCCTTCACTGCGTCTGGCGGTTTGAAGAACACGGCCATGAAGGGCGTGTCCATGCCGGTCTTGAGGTAGGTGTTGCTGGTGAGGATGCCGACCTCGGAGCCCAGGCTCGCGCCGATTTCCTCCTCGCTTTGCACCTGGAGCTGGAACTGGGAGAGGGTGTTGCCGCACAAGAGCTGCTTGGAGGCCAGCACGCCGCCCTTTTCGTCAAAGAGGGTGATCTCGACCTTGATGCGCTCCTTGGGGGTGGCGAAATTGTTCACCGCCTTGCCTTCCACGACGAAGACATTGCCGGCCTTCTCGTTTGGAATGTAATACTGGCGCACATTGCGCAGGGCGATGTCCTTGACCTTGTCGGCCTTTTCCGGGGTTTCCTGCTTGCCCGCAAGGGAGCCCAGGAAGGGAATGTTCATCTTGGTCCAGGGCTTGAAGATGAACAGCGCGGCGATGAGCAGCGCAATGACCGCCAAGGCTCCGCCCAGAATGAGCAGCTTCTTTTTCTTGCCGCCCGCATCGCCTTTTTTGGGCGCGTCGAGGCTGGCTCCGCCGCCCAGGGAGTTCAGGAAGTCGTCCTCGCCGCCTGCGGGCTTCTGCTGCTTGGAGGTTTCGGCGTCCAGGCTGGCGCTGAAGGCCCCGCCGTCGTCGTCGAAGTGCGTTTTGCCGCCCGGCTTGGCCGGGATGTCATCGTCATCGTCAAAGGGGCTCTTGCCCGCCGGAGCGCTGGGCAGGTCATCGTCGTCATCCGGTCCGGCGGCGGGCCCGGCGGCGGGTTCGTCGTCGTCCCAGGGCATTTTCTTGGGCGCGCCAGCAGCGGGTCCGGCGGCGGGTTCGTCATCGTCCCAAGGCATTTTCTTGGGCGCTGCTTCCGGCTCGGCCTGCTGTTTGGGCGCGGGCCTGGGCGCGGCCTGGGGCTCTGCGGCCTTCAGGGCATCCAGCTCGGTGTCAAAATCCTTGCCCGGAGGCATGGCGGTGAACACGTGTTTACACCGCGCGCAACGCACCTTGGAGCCGGTGGGCGCGATCTTCTCCTCGGGCAAATTGTATTTGCTCTGGCAGTTCGGGCAGGCGACAATCATGGCTTTTCTCTAGCTCCAGCGTCCCGCTCGGGGACGAGTTCGTACACGGCGTCCAACTCGCGGTATTTTTCCGCGTAGTCCATGCCGTATCCCACAATGAAACCCTTTTGAAGGGGGAAGCCCGCAAAGTCAACCTTGAGGTCCACCTCGCGGCGCTCGTGCTTGTCCACCGCGGTGCACACGCGAACGCTCTTGGCCCCGCGTCCGGCCAGCTGTTCCAGCAGAAACAGCACGCTGTGGCCGGTGTCCACCACGTCCTCCACCAGGAGCACATGCTTGCCCGCCACGTCCACTTCCAGGTCCTTGCTGAAGGTCGTTCGCCCGCCGCGGCTGGTGCCCCCCCCGTAGCTGGCCAGGCGCAGAAAGTCGATCTCCAGGGCGTCGTTTTTTATGTGGCGCACCAGATCGGCAAAAAAGAGGAACGCGCCCTTGAGCACGCACACGGCCACCAGGGGCTGGCCCGCGTAGTGGGCGCTTATCTGCGCGCCCAGCTCGGCCACGCGTTTTTGCAGCGTGGCGGAATCGATGACGGTCTTGAGTTCTGCGGCCATAGCTTCACAATTCCATATGCAGGGCGATTTCGTCGCAGTCCGGGAAACGCGGGCAGTTCAGGCAGTCGCTCCACACCTTCTGGGGCAGGCTGTCCTTGGAGCACTCCGCAAAGCCCATGTGCCGGAAAAAGTCCGGGGTGTTGGTCAGGGCGAACACGCGGTAAATGCCCAAGGTCACCGCGTCGGAAAGGCAGGCCTCCACGAGCTTGCGGCCCAGGCCCAGGCTGCGCGCCTCCCGCGCAACCACCAGGGAGCGCACCTCGGCCAGGTTCTCCCAGCAGATGGCCAGGGCGCAGCAGCCCAGCACCGTGTCCTCGTCCGCCTCGTCCACCATGACGAAAAAGTCGCGCAGGTGGCTGTAGAGCTGGTTGTAAGAGCGCGGCAGCACCAGGCCGTCGTCGGCGCTGGTGTTCATGATGAGCTTGTGCACGCCCTTGACGTCGGTGATGCGCGCCTTGCGCAACAGCATCGCCAACTCCTTAGTCCTTCACCAGCTGGCTGATGACCGAGTCCAGCATCTCAAAAGGATAGACGCCCGCGCTGTTGAAGGCCACCTGGCCGCCCTTGTCCAGCACGTACAGGGCGGGAATGCTCTTCACGCCGAACTCCGAGCCGACCTCGGCCTTGGAAAGGTACACGTCCACCGTGGTGGGCTGGGACTTCAGGTACTCGGCCATGACCTGCTCGGTGTCGTCCACGCTGATGGCCATGACGTCGAGCTTCTCCGGCGGATATTTGGCGCGCAGCTGCTCCAGCACGGGCATTTCGGTCTTGCAGGCCGGGCACCAGGTGGCCCAGAACATAACGAGCGTGACCTTGCCCCTGTTGGCGGTGAAGTGCTGCTCAACGCCGGGCATGTCCAGGGTTTGCAGCGCGCCGCCAGACGAACCGGACTCCGCCCCGCCGGAGCAGGCGGCCAGCAGGGCCAGGCACAGCAGCAGCAACGCGGGCAGTATTTTTTTGCGTGCGATCATTCTTTCTCCTTGGCGCGGGGAACGCCGCGTGCGGCAGCCAGGGCTTTCGCCTTCCGGCTGCGCCTCGCCGCCGCGCCTTGGGGCGGTGTAGCAGAAACCCGGCCCGGACGCAAAGGCGGCCAGGGGCTGTTTCCAACTGGCGAATTTTGCTCCCTGGCGGGGAAAAGGACCGCTGTTGTGGCCTGCGGGCGTACTCGTGCAGTGCCCCCCCGGCCAAAGAACAGCCCCCGACGACGCACAGGGGAGCAGGCTCCTAGTGGACCTGCACCCGGCCCGACAGCTCCGCCGCGAGCTTCACGGCGGCCACGGCATCGCGCGAGAAGCCGTCCGCCCCGATGGACAGGGCAAAGGCCTCGGTGACGACGGCCCCGCCGATCATCACCTTGATGTCCAGGCCGCGCTCGCGCACCAGGCGCACGGTATCCTCCATGCGCACCATGGTGGTGGTCATGAGCGCAGAAAGGCCGATGACCTTGGCCCCCACGCGCTCGGCCTCGTCCACAATCTGCCCGGCGGGCACGTCCTTGCCCAGGTCGAAAACCTCGAAGCCGTGGTTTTTCAACATCAGGCAGACGATGTTCTTGCCGATGTCGTGGATGTCGCC
>DIVX01000130.1:0-2701 GCA_002422505.1 Desulfovibrio sp. UBA6121 | reverse complement strand
GGAAGTATTCCTTGCGCTCGTACTTGCGGCCCACCTCAAGGATGGCGGGAATGAGCCCCTGGTCCACCAGGGCAAAGGGGTCCACGCCCTCGGCCAGGGCGGTTTCGATGAGCGCGAGCAGCCCGGCCTTGTCGCCCAGGATGACGGCCTCCCCCGGGGTGCTGGCCTTGCCGGAGCCCACGCCCCCGCCGGAAACAGCCCCCCCGCCCCCGCCGATGCCGCCCGCTCCGGGCGTCCAGTTGGCGTAGGAGGAGATGTAGCGCCCGGCGTTGGCGTCGCGCGCAAGCAGCACCTCGGCCGAGGCGGCGCACTCGCGCAGCCTGCGGCTGGCCGGGTTGGCGATGCACGAGGACAGGCCCACGGTCATGCTCATGGTCAGGAAGGTGGAGTTCAAAAGCTCGCGCGCGGGCAGGCCGAAGCTCACGTTGGACAGGCCCATGGTGGTGGGCAGGCCAAGCACCTCCCGGCAGTGGCGGATGGTGTCCAGGCAATGCCGTGCGGCCTGGGCCTTGGACGAAACGGTCAGCACCAGGGCGTCGACCATGATGAGTCGGCGCGGAATGCCCAGGTCGTCGGCCTGCTGGAGCAGCCGCTCAATGACGGCGATGCGCTCTGCTGCGGTATAGGGCAGCTTGCGGCCCTCAAGGGGCAGCAAAATGAACGGCGCGCCGAACTTTTTGCACAAAGGCCCCAGCTGCTCCATGCGGCCCGGCTCTCCGCTTATGGAATTGACCAGCGGCGACCCGGCCTGGGTCCACAGGGCGTTCTCCATGGCGGCGATGTCCGAGGTGTCGAGCGACAGCGGCGCCTCAAAGCGCGAGGACAGGGCAAGCGCCAGGGAGGGCAGCACCAGCTTCTCGTCCACCATGGGCGCGCCCACGTTGACGTCGAGCACGCCAGCCCCCTGGGCCAACTGCTCCGTGGCCAGGCGCAGGGCCTCGGCGTGGGTGTTCTGCACCAGTTCCTCGGCCAGCACCTTCTTGCCCGTGGGGTTGATGCGCTCGCCGATGATGACCAGCGGATTTTCCCCGCCAAAGGCCACGGAGCCCGCCCGGCAGGTGAGCACCAGGGGCGAGGCGTCCTGCGGTTCGGGCTTGGCGTAGGGCATATCGGCCACCAGCGCCCGCAGGGCGGTGATGTGCGCAGGCGTGGTGCCGCAGCAGCCGCCCAGGAATTTTGCGCCCAGCTCCGCGAACACGCGGCACTGGCGGGCGAAGTCTTCCGGTCCCAGGCGAAACACGGTGCGGCCGCTCTCGTCCAGCTCCGGCAGGCCCGCGTTGGGCTGCACCAGAAGCGGGGCGGAAAGCCGGGGCAGCATGGCGCGCACGATGTCGACGATCTGCTCCGGTCCGGCGGAGCAGTTGGTGCCGAGCAGGTCCACGCCAAGGTTCTGCATGGTGTCGATGAAGGTGAGCGGCGTGGTGCCGGTCAGGGACTTCGCGCCCTCAAAGGTCATGGTGATGCCCACGGGCAGGTCCCTGGACAGGATGTCCGAGGCCTCGCGCGCGGCGATGACAATGGCCTTGGCCTCGGCCAGGTCGAACTGCGTTTCGCCCAGGATGAGGTCGGCCCCGCCTTCCGCCAGGCCCAGAATCTGCTCGCGGTAGGCGGCCACCATGTCGCGGAAGGAAAGCTCGCCCATGGGCTGCACGAAGTGCCCGGTGGGGCCCGCGCTGCCCGCCACAAAGGCGCGCCCGGCCACGGCCTGCTTGGCGGTGCGGGCCAGGGCGGCGTTCAGCGCGCGCGCATCCATGCCGGGATCGAGCTTGAAGCGCGTGCCGCCGAAGGTATTGGTGGTCACGACCTCGGCGCCGCTCGCGGCGTATTCCGCATGAATGGCGGCCACGGGCTCGGGATTCTTGAGGCCGAACATCTCCGGGGCCACGCCGGGGGGCAGCCCGCGCGACTGCAACAGCGCGCCGAAGCCGCCGTCGAAAAAGTGGATGCGGCCGTCGGTCAAAAGGGAGCGAAAATCAGGCATGGAAGTTTCTCCGTCAGCGGTGGGGCCGGGCGGGGCGGGGCCGCAACGGCCCTTGCGCAATGGGCGCGGAGCCTAAGCCGGGCCGGGAATCCGGGTGTACTGAAAAACGTTGAAAAGGACAAACAAAAACTATACGCTCCCGTCTTGCGCAACCCACGACCCGGAGCCGAGGGACCAGAACCCTGCCGGGCCGAACCGCCAGGTCGGCCAAATTCGGAATGAAATCAGAAAAAAACAACGCCCTTCCCGCTGAGAGCAGGCCCGCCGCCCCTCCGGCCCTGGCCGGGAAGAAGCCCTTTCTCCCCGCCCCCGTTGCCCGCAAACGGGGCGAGGCCTCCACGCGCGATTCGCTCGGTCATTACCTGCGCGAAATCGCCCGCTTCCCCTTGCTTGCGCCGGAGGAAGAGCTCGAACTGGCCCAGCGCGTGCGCAATGGCGGCGACCAGGAAGCCGCGTTCCGCCTGGTTTCCTCGCACCTGCGCCTGGTGGTCAAAATCGCCATGGACTTCCAGCGCCGCTGGATGCAGAACGTGCAGGACCTGATTCAGGAAGGCAACGTGGGCCTCATGAAGGCCGTGCGCAAGTTCGACCCAGATAAAGGCATAAAGTTCAGCTATTACGCCGCGTTCTGGATCAAGGCCTACATCCTCAAGTTCATCATGGACAACTGGCGCATGGTCAAGATAGGCACCACGCAGACCCAGCGCAAGCTGTTCTACA
>DIVX01000169.1 GCA_002422505.1 Desulfovibrio sp. UBA6121 | reverse complement strand
GACATGCGCATGCCCGGCATGGACGGCCCGCAACTGCTGCGGCAGGTGCTAAAACTCTACCCGGACACCATCCGCTTCGCCCTTTCCGGCTACTCCGACCAGGAGATGGTGGAGCAATCCATCGCCCCCACCCACCAGTACCTGACCAAGCCCTGCGACGAGAAACAGCTGGTGAGCGCCCTAGAGCTGGCCATGAGCGCGCGGGAGCTGGTGCCGAACAAAAGCGTGCTGGACAAGATAGCCCGGGTGGAGCACCTGCCCGTGCTGCCGGAGATTTACACCCGCATCAGCGCGGAGCTGGCCAAGGGCGAGCCCTCGCCCAAGGAGATAGGCGACATCGTGGCCCGCGACGTGGGCATGAGCGCCAACATCCTGAAGCTGGTCAACTCGGCCTATTTCGGCCTGCCGCGCCACATAGCCGCCCCGCAGCAGGCGGTCATCGTGCTCGGCATCAACGTGGTGCGTTCGGTCATCCTCTCGCTGCATGTGTTCAGCAGCTTCGAAAACATGGGCCGGGCGTCTTTTTCCCTGCCTATGCTCTGGGGCCACAGCATGCGCACCGGGGCCATGGCCCGCACCATAGCCCAGCACGAGGCCCTGCCCAAGGAGGAAGCCGATTACGCCTACATAGCCGCGCTGCTGCACGATGTGGGCAAGCTGCTGCTTGAAGCCCACTGCCCGGAGGAATGCCTGCGCGTCTACACCGAGGTGCGCTCCAACAACCGCCGCGTGGCCGAGGTGGAGGCCGAGCAACTGGGCCTGACGCACGCCGAGGTGGGAGCGTACCTGCTGGGTCTTTGGGGCCTGCCGCCCCAGGTGGTGCAGGCCGTGGCCCGCCACCACGACGCAACCAGAGCGCCCGGCCCCTTGAGCGGAGCCGACATCGTCCACTTCGCCAACCTGCTGGACCACGAGATTTTTGTCTTCAACGAACATTACGCCAGGGCCGAGCCCTCGCCGGAGCGCCTGGACCTCATCGGCGGGCCGGAGCGCTATGCCGCCTGGCGCAAGGCCGTGCTCACCATGGGCCTGGATACGGAGGAACAATGAACAGACGGGTGCTTCTCGTCGATGACGACGTGAACCTGCTGGAAAGCTTCAAACGCCAGTTGCGCAAAAAGGCCGAGCTCGTCACGGCCGAGGGCGCCAAGGCCGGAATCGAGGCCGCCGCCCGGCAGGGGCCCTTTGCCGTGGTCGTAAGCGACTACAACATGCCCGGCATGAACGGGGTGGACATGCTGCGCGTCATCCGCCACGGCTGCCCGGACACGGTGCGCGTGCTTTTGACCGGCCACGCCGACCTTGAAATCGCCATCCAGGCCGTGAACGAGGGCAATATCTTCCGCCTGCTGACCAAGCCCTGCCCGCCGGAAACCATAGAAAAGGTGCTGGACGACGCCTTCCGCCACCACGACCTCATCACCGCCGAGCGCGAGCTGCTGGAAAAAACCCTCACCGGCAGCGTGGCCGTGCTGTGCGACCTCATCTCCCTGGTGAAGCCGGACGTGTTCGGCCGGGTCTCGCGCATCCTGCCCTTCCTGCGCGGGGTAAGCAAACGCCTGTCCGACCCGCGCCCCTGGGAGACCCAGACCGCCGCCCAGCTTTCCGTGGTGGGCTTCATCACCCTGCCGGACTCGCTCATCGGCAAGGTGGAAAAGGGCAAGGCCCTGACCGACGCCGAAGAAAAACAGTTTTTGAGCCACCCGGCCTTTGGCGCGCGGCTGGTGGCGAAAATTCCGCGCATGGAGAGCGTGGCGGCCATAGTGGCCTACCAGGAAAAGCGCTTCGACGGCCTGGGTCCACCCCGGGACGAAGTGAAGGGCGAGCAGATCCCCTTGGGGGCGCGCATCCTCAAAGCCGTGGTGGACCTGGATATTTTGCTTGCCAATGGCATGCAGAAAGGCGAGGCCATAACCAAGCTGGAGCGGCGCAAGGGCGTGTACGACCCAGCCGTGGTGGAGGCCCTGGCGGGGGTGATAAACGAGCAGGCCCGCTACATTATGCAGAAGGTGCACCTGCACGGCCTGGAGCCCGGCATGATCATGGCCGAGGACCTGTACGGCCAGCGCGGCACGGAGAGCGTCCTGCTCATCGCCAAGGGGCGCGAGATGAACGAAACCGTCATCGAGTTCCTGCTCGACAACTCCCGCACCATCAAGATCAATCAGCCCGTGGCTGTAATACAGCCCATGCCCTAGGAGAACGAACGTGACCAAGCCTGCGTGCCCCGGCCTGGAGGGCGGCAAAGAGCGAGTGCTGCTGGTGGATGACGACCAAAACCTGCTGGAGTCCATCCGCCGCCTGCTGAAGGACGAGTTCGAGCTGTTCACCGCCGAAAGCGGCCAGGAGGCCCTGGGCGCGCTGGCGGCGTGCGGGCCGTTCACGGTCATCGTGGCCGATCTCAAGATGCCCGGCATGGACGGCATCGAGCTCTTGTCGCGCGTGTCGCGCTCCAGCCCAGACACGGTGCGCATCCTGCTCACCGGGCACGCGGACCTGCAGGCCGCCATGGACGCCGCCAACCTGGGCGCGGTGTACCGCTTTCTCACCAAGCCCTGCCCGCCGGAGCTGCTGCGGCTGTCCATCGCCGCCGCCTGCGAACACGCCCAGCTCCTGCGCGACCAGCGCGAACTCTTCGCCCTCAAGCGCTGCAAGGTGCTGCTGGAAGGCATTGTGCGCGGATTTTCCGCCCTGGTGGAGGCGCGCGACGTGTACCTGGCCGGGCACCAGCAACGCGTTACCGCTCTGGCCCTGGCCATGGGCCAGGAGCTGGGGCTCACCGGCGCAGAGCTGGAAACCCTGCGCATCGCCGGGCTGCTGCACGATATCGGCAAGGTCTATGTTCCGGCGGACTTTCTGAACCGGCCGGGCATTCTGCGGCAAGAAGAGCTCTCCGTCATCCAAATGCACCCGGAGGTGGGCTACGACATCTTGAAGCACCTGGACCAGGACTGGCCCGTGGCGGTCATCATCCGCCAGCACCACGAGCGCATGGACGGCTCCGGCTATCCGCAAGGGCTCATGGGCGGGTTCATCGTGCAGGGGGCGCGCATTCTGGCCGTGGCCGACGTGGTGGACGCCATGTGCTCCCACCGGCCCTACCGCCCCAGCCTGGGCATCAACGCCGCCCTGACCGAGATAGAGAAAAACCGCGGCAGGCTGTACGACGAGCGCGCGGCGGACGCCTGCCTGCTGCTCTTCCGCGAGCGCGGCTATCGCCTGGAGGAAACAGCGCCCGGCGGCGGAAACGTGAAAACTTCACTGGACAAGGGGCGGGAAACTTGATGAGCCATGCGGCAAAACACGCCTTGCACCGTCCACTTGATAAAAGATAGGCAGCTACGACAAGCCTGCAAGCTAATTGGGGCAAACACGCATCAGGTCCAACGTAAAGCGGCAAGGCCGCTTGGGGTAGGCATTCCAGTGATGCTGATCCATTCTTGCGGTACACCCTGCATCCTCCAGCAAGGCGATGTGGCCGTCCGGGCTGCAGACAAGAACGGCGGCATGACCAGATTCACGCAGGACGTGCAGACGGTATCCTTGAAATGGTGCTAACAAGGAAGGATCATGCCGCGTGGAAAGAACCAAGAGTTGCTCTTCTGAGAGGCCCTCGCCTTGCTTTTTAAAGCGCACTGTGGACTCAACAGCACTACTCAGTTTCGTCAGAGCTGAACCCAATTCACTCATCTCCGTTTCCGACTGGGCCTGGGCAGACGCACAACCAAACAACATTGCAAGAATAATGAGAATAGTAAGGCGAGACGTTTTCATGCATGACTCCAGAAGGTGATGACGCCATTCTCGTCCTCACCAGTATCAAGATTCCAATTTCTCAAAAACTCGTCTGCGCGGTGGCTGCCCGTGAGCACATCTGATGCGACAACCGCCCAGCCTTGAGCGACATTTGCACATCCCTTATTAAAGATCTCGTCGTAGCTCATCCGTTGCCCACCTGGCACCAGCAGATCATCAAGATACTGTCGATCAACGTCTTCAAAATAGGGGTAGGCATAGCCGCCAAGACTGCCTGGGGCGACATGCCGTGCCAAGGCGGCAAGCCGTGTGCCAGCAGCCCGCACCATATCCTCAAAACAATCATGCCACGCATCCATATCGGGAACGATTTCCAGATACAGAGTTCTGTCAACCTCCTGAAACATTTCGTTCCAAACATACCGAATGTCCGGGTCAATTTTGTCTTCATCTACCGGGTCAGAGCAAGTGCTGATACCATGTTGCAAATGATCAGCATACGCGAGCCCAAGATTCATGCATGACTCAAATACATATGAGTCTTGATTCATCTCACAAATTCGATGCTGTACTTTATTTTGTTCGTATGGTCCGACCTTGAGATTTACTACAGGGTGCAACGTGACATCCATCACTACATGTGAAGTGAATCCTAGCAACCACGCTAAGGCCTTATCACGTGCATCGCTTGTCGACATTTTTGAGAGCACACGAATGCCTACCTTGAGTCTATCACCTGTGCGGCTTAAGTGCATAGCATCTGCCCATCTGCGGGCATTATCCCCATGGGCGATATCTAGATATGGATAGTCCGGGCTCACCGCACCAAGTTCGCAATACTTAAGCCAGTTAAAGACAATCGGCAGCCCAGCCTGAGGAAAATCAGCCTGCCCTTCCATCATTTTTTGAACGACATTCACTGCGGTGATGTGCGCATACGCCCCTGGCATATTGCCTCCTGATTAGTCAAAAACTACTTCAAGTCCAAAGCCAAAGTGCCACACCCCAAAAACGATATCAACAAAATAATATAGCAGCGACAGAAGTATGAAATTGTGACCCAACAAAACAAGCGACTCCTCTCGACATCCGCAGGAATAGCTCCTAAATACTAGTTGGTAATACAACCTGAAAGTGAGGAGGAACCCCCATGAATATCGCCATCGTCTACTATTCCATGTATGGGCACGTCCGCACCATGGCCCTGGCCGCGCAAGAGGCCGCCAGCCAGGTGCCCGGCGTTTCCGCCGTGCTGTACAAGGTGGCCGAGACCCTGCCCGACGAGGTGCTGGGCAAGATGGGCGCTTTGGACGCCGCCAAGGCCCAGGCCGATGTTCCTCTGGCCACGCCGGAGGTTCTGGCCGCAGCCGACGCGGTGCTCTTCGGCACGCCCACGCGCTTTGGCAACATGACCGGCCAGATGCGCCAGTTCCTGGACTCCACCGGCGGCCTGTGGGCCAAGGGGGCGCTGGTGGGCAAGCCCGCCGGGGTGTTCACCAGTTCGGCCACACAGCACGGCGGCCAGGAATCCACCATCCTGACCTTTATTCCCACCCTGCTGCACCATGGCATGGTGGTGGTGGGCCTGCCGTACTCCTTTGCCGGGCAAATGGGCGTGGACGAAGTCATGGGCGGCTCGCCCTACGGGGCCAGCACCATCGCCGGGGGCGACGGCTCGCGCCAGCCCAGCCAGCGCGACCTGGACGGCGTGCGCTTCCAGGCCCGGCACCTGGCCGAGATAGCCAAGAAGCTGGCGGCATAACCAGCGCGCAGCTTACGTTTTTTTTCAGCATGGAGGTGCGCCCCCTCCCGCCGCTCCCCCCCTTTGGAGGCGGAAGCAGGGTGCGCCGCAACCAGCAACACGCTTTCCGGAGGACGCCATGAAGAAACTCGCGCTCACCTTTTGCCTGATGCTGGCCTTCGCCGTTTCCACGGCCCTGGCGGCGGAGGACGGCAAGGCCCTGTACGCCAAGTGCTCCAGCTGCCACGGGGCCGACGGCTCCAAGGCCGTCATGAGCAAGGCCCTCAAGGGCCAGTCGGCCGAGGCCATCGTCAAGGCCATGCAGGGCTACAAGGCCAAAACCTATGGCGGCTCCAAGAAGGCCGGCATGGAGAATATCGCCTCGCGCATGACCGACGAGCAGTTCAAGGCCCTGGGCGGCTACATCAGCAAGCTGTAAAACCGGCGCTGGCAACGGCAGGGGGCCCTCCCCCTGCCCCGCCGCCGCACAGATGCGGCCCCTCCTGGCGGCAGGGCGCCCGCAGGCGAAAGGGCACGCGTTTTGCCCCTGGAATCACAGCCCGCTGCGGCCAGCGTGCGCTTCTTGTGTCAAAACATGCATAATTGACCCCATCTCGACATTCCCACCTCCCTCCTCCATACGCGATACTGACACTGCGGATACGCCACGTTGGGGCCGCAATGCCGTAGGAGCGTGATTGATGATGCTTTGCCGCGACCGCAACCAGCCCTGCCCCGCCCCAGACCGCCCGGCCTGCGGGCATGCGGCCTGGAGGCGAGCCTGATGCCCGCCGTGGCGCAGGGCCAGCACGCGGTCATCCGTCTGCACCTGTGGATGGAAGGGCCGGAGGGCACGCTCTTCGGCATGGGCCGCCTGCAGTTGCTCGACCGCATCGAGGCCTGCGGCACGCTCAAGGCCGCGGCCGAGGAGCTGGGCATGAGCTACCGCGCCGCCTGGGGCAAGCTCAAGGCCTCGGAAGAAGCGCTGGGCCTCCCGCTCATTGAAAAAATAGGCGGCAACAAGAGCGGCTGCCGCCTCACCGCCGAAGGCCGCGCCCTGGCCGAGAGCTTCCGCCGCTGGTTCGCCGAGGTGGAGCGCCACGCGGTAACCAGCGCCAACGCGCTGTTCCCCTTCCCCTGCGATCTGTTCCAGGATCGCGGCCAGGGCCTGCGAGCCCCTGCCAAAGACGTATGTGCTTATCAAAACATATAAACGCCCTTGACCAGATTTTACGCTGAACGTACTCCTATGTCAGAATTGGCATACTATTGCCTAAAACTGCCCACGGCTTCGACATTCAGTTCGGGGCCAGGCGTTTGACACAAGGAGGAGGCATGAGCGTATCACGTCGAGGATTCATCAAGCTGCTCGGGGCGGGCACAGCCTGCCTTGGGCTCTCAAAATTGGGGATCGATCTCGGCCCCACCCAGGCCTATGCAGCCGGGCTCAAGATCGAAGGCAGCAAGGAGTCCATCTCCATCTGCCCGTTCTGCTCTTGCTGCTGCAACACGCTTGTTCACGTGAAAGACGGCAAGATCATCAACGTCGAGGGTGACCCGGACTACCCCATCAGCGCGGGCGGCCTGTGCGCCAAGGGCGCGGCCTTGAAGAGCCTGCACACCAGCCCCAACCGCCTGACCAAGCCCCTGTACCGCGCTCCCGGCAGCGCCAAGTGGGTGGAGAAAGACTGGAACTGGATGCTTGACCGCATCGCCCGCAAGGTAAAGGACCAGCGCGACAAGGACTTCATGCTCAAGAACGAGGCTGGAGTCGAAGTCAACCGCGTGGAGAGCATCTTCTCCCTGGGTTCCTCGCAGATGTCCAACGAAGAGTGCGCCATAGCGCACCAAAGCTTGAGAAGCCTGGGTATCGTCCACATGGACCACCAGGCCCGTATTTGACACAGCCCCACTGTACCGGCTCTGGCAGAGTCGGTTGGACGCGGCGCAATGACTCAGCATTACACCGACATCGCCAACGCCGATGCGGTGCTCATCATGGGCAGCAATGCTGCTGAACACCATCCCATCTCTTTCCGTTGGGTGCTGAAAGCCAAGGAAGCGGGCGCCGTGGTCATCCACGTCGATCCCAAGTTCTCGCGCACCTCGGCCCGCAGCAACTATCACGTGCCCCTGCGCAGCGGCACGGACATCGCCTTCCTGGGCGGCATGTGCAAGTACATCCTGGACAAGAAGCTCTACTTCGCCGACTACGTTCTGAACTACACCAATGCCAGCTTCCTGGTGGGCGAAAAGTTCAGCTTCAAGGACGGCCTGTTCTCCGGCTTCGACCCGGCCAAGAAAAAGTACGACAAGAGCCAGTGGGCCTTTGAGAAGGACGACAAGGGCATGGTCAAGCGCGACAAGACGCTGAGTCACCCGCGCTGCGTCATCAACGTGCTTAAGGCCCATTACGAACGCTACAATCTGGACCTCGTGAGCCAGGTTACCGGCGTAAGCAAGGAAAACCTGCTCAAGGTGTACGAGGCCTTCTCCGCCACCGGCAAGCCCACCAAGGCCGGCACCATGCTGTACGCCCTGGGCTGGACCCAGCACACCGTGGGCGTGCAGAACATCCGCCTTGCAGGCATCATCCAGCTGCTTCTGGGCAACTTCGGCGTGGCGGGCGGCGGCATAAACGCCCTGCGCGGCGAGCCCAACGTGCAGGGCTCCACCGACCACGCCCTGCTCTACGGCTACATGCCCGGCTACCACAACATTCCCAACACCAACTGGAAAACCCTGGCCGATTACCAGAAGGCCAACACGCCCAAAACCGTGGACCCCATGAGTGTCAACTGGTGGGGCAACCGGCCCAAGTACATTGTGAGCCTGTTGAAGGCCTGGTTCGGCGAAAGCGCCACCCAGGAGAACGACTTCTGCTACAATCTGGTGCCCAAGCTTGATCCCGGCCAGGATTGTTCGCACCTGTTCATCTTCGACCGCATGTACCAGGGCAAGATCAAGGGCGGCTTCTGCTTCGGCCACAACCCCTGCCAAAGCTTCCCCAACTCGAACAAGGTCCGCAAGGCCTGGGACAAGCTGGACTGGTTGGTTGTGGGCGAGGTGTTCCACAACGAAAGCTCAGACAACTTCAAGCGCCCCGGCGCAGATCCCAAGAAGTGCAAGACCGAGATATTCCTGCTGCCCAGCGCCTACCGCGCGGAAAAGGAAGGCACGGTCTCCAACTCCGGCCGCTGGCACATGTGGCACTACAAGGCCATTGAGCCCCTGGGCCAGAGCAGAAGCATGGGCGACATGTTCGTGCAGATAATGAGCCGCGTGCGCGAGCTGTACAAGAAGGAAGGCGGCGCCCTGCCCGAGCAGATCCTGAACCACGACATCCCCACCGAGTTCAAGGCCGAGGAGATCACCAAGCGCATCAACGGTCTCTTCACCCGTGACGTCACCATCGGCGGCAAGCAGTATAAGAAGGGCCAGCTGGTGCCCGGCTTCCCCAACCTCCAGACCGACGGTTCGACAAGCAGCTACAACTGGCTGTATTGCGGCGGCTACACGGAGGCCGAGGGCAACCTGGCCAAGCGCCGCGACCTGACCCAGACCCCCATGCAGGCCAAGATCCACTTGTACCCCAAGTTCTCTTGGACTTGGCCCCTGAACCGCCGCGTGCTGTACAACCGCGCCAGCGTGGACGTGAACGGCAACCCCTTCAACCCGGAAAAGGCGGTCATCGCCTGGGTGGACGGCAAGTGGGTGGGCGACATCCCCGACGGCGGACAGCCGCCCATGGCCATGAAGGGCGGCGTGTACCCGTTCATCATGCAGACCGAAGGCCACGGCCAGCTTTACGGCCCCGGCCGCGAAGACGGCCCCATGCCCGAGCACTACGAACCGGCGGAAACCCCGCTGACCACCAACCCGTTCTCCGCGCAGATGAGCAATCCCTGCATGAAGACCGTGCATGCCAGCGAGTACGACGTGCTGTGCAAGAACGCCGACCCGCGCTTCCCCATTGTGCTGACCACCTACTGCATGACGGAGCACTGGTGTTCCGGCTCGGAGACCAGAAACGGCCCGGCCCTGCTTGAGGCCGAGCCCCAGCAGTACATCGAGATGAGCCCGCAGCTGGCGCAGGAAAAGGGCATCAAGAACGGCGACGTCGTCTTGGTGGAAAGCCTGCGCGGCAAGGTCGAAGCCGTGGCCATGGTCACGGTGCGCATCAAGCCCTTCCAGATCATGGGCAAGACCGTGCACCTGGTGGGCATGCCCTTCGCCTTCGGCTGGACCAAGCCCAAATGCGGCGACGCGACGAACAGGCTGACCACCTCGGTTGGTGACCCCAACACCACCATTCCGGAGTACAAGGCCTGTCTGGTGAACGTGAAGAAGGCCACCAAGGTGACCGAGCTGTAGCCACGAAACCGCTGTCGCAACCGGCGGGCGCGGCCGAACACGCCGCGCCCGCCCGAAGACGCAAAGGAGCTTGAACCATGCCCAAGGCGATATTGATAGACACCACGCGCTGCACGGCTTGCCGTGGCTGCCAGGTGGGCTGCAAGGAATGGAAGAACTTCCCCGCCGTGCCCACCAAACAGCGCGGCACGCACCAGAACCCGCCCGACTTGACGCAGTACAACTTCAAGTTGGTGCGGTTTGCGGAACACATGGAACCCAACGGCACCGTGCATTGGAACTTCTTCCCCGATGCCTGCCGCCATTGCCTGGAGACGCCCTGCAAGTCCGGTGCGTCCCTTGAGGACTCCATCATTGTCGACAAGGACACCGGCGCCGTCATCTTCACCGAGAAGACGGCCAAGGAAGACTTCGAGACCATCAAGTCCTCCTGCCCGTACGACATCCCCAGGCTGGACCCCAAGACCAAGCGCATCGTCAAATGCGACATGTGCATTGACCGCGTGAAGGCCAACCTGCTGCCCATGTGCGTGAAGAGCTGCGCCATGGGGGCCATGAGCTTCGGCGACCGCGCCGAGATCCTGAAGAAGGCCGCCACCCGTCTGGTGGCCGTGCAGAAGGAGTTCCCCAAGGCCCAG
>DIVX01000112.1 GCA_002422505.1 Desulfovibrio sp. UBA6121 | reverse complement strand
TGGACGCCCTGCTCAAGCTGCGCCAAATCTGCTGCCACCCGCGCCTGCTCAAGCTCGACATCCCCGGCATCAACACCAACCTGCCCTCCGGCAAGTTCGACGCCTTCAAGGATCTGGTGACGGACATTGTGGACGGCGGGCACAAGGTGCTGGTGTTCTCCCAGTTCGTGCAAATGCTGCACATCATCCGCTCTTGGCTGCAAATACGCGAGGTGCCCTTCGCCTACCTCGACGGCTCCAGCAAGGACCGCTTCGAGCAGGTGGACAAGTTCAACGATACCCCGGAGATCCCCATCTTCCTCATCTCGCTCAAGGNNGACCCCTGGTGGAACCCGGCGGTGGAAAATCAGGCCACGGACCGCACCCACCGCATCGGCCAGAAGCGGCAGGTGTTTGCCTACAAGATGATCTGCCAGAACACGGTGGAAGAAAAGATTTTGAAACTGCAGGAGATGAAGAAGGATGTGGCCGAGGCCATCATTCCCGGCCAGTCGGCCTTCAAGTCCCTCACGCGGGACGACCTGGAGATGCTTTTTGAGGTCTAGCCCACACTCCCGGACCAAGCAGGCCGCATGAACAGAGTCACCTTCTCCCTTGTGCGGGTCTTTGACCAGGCCCAGGCCTATGTGGAGTCCGAGGCTACGCGGCGGCGCGTGGGCAAGGGGCTCATCCTCTTTTTCCTGGCCGCCCTCAGCATCATCGAGCTGAACACCCTGGGCCTGCTGCCGGAGCCCCTGGCCGCGCACGTGTCCATGAACCGCTTCCATGCCGTCACCCACACCTTTACCCTGGTGCTGGTGCTGGAGGTAGTGGATTTGGTATTCTCACTGCCGCGCTCCACCTCGCGCGCGGTGGCCAAGCAGTTCGAAATCCTGGCGCTCATCCTTCTGCGCAACTCCTTCAAGGAACTCACCAATCTTCCCGTGCCCATCGAGGTCATGGGGCATACGGACGTGCTCATCCGCATCGGCCTGAATGGCGTGGCCGCGCTGACCGTGTTTGTGCTGCTGGGGGCCTACAAATATGCCCAGCGCTGCGCCCCGCGCCACTGGGCGCCGGAGATTCTGGCCAAGTTCATCACTTCCAAGAAGCTGGTGGCCCTGCTGGTGCTCGGCGCCTTCATCTTCATGGGAGTGTACGACGCCTATCTGCTGCTGCGCGGCGAGCCCACCTTCGACATCTTCCACGACTTCTACACGCTGCTCATCTTCACCGACATTCTCATCGTGCTCATTGCGCAGCGCTACATGCCGGAATTCCACGCCATCTTCCGCAACTCCGGCTTCGCGCTGTCCACCCTGTTCATCCGCATGGCGCTCACGGCAGATACCCTGCTCTCCGTCATCATGGGCGTGGGGGCCATGCTCTTCGCCCTGGGGCTCACCTTCGCCTCCAACCGCTTTTACGCCATAACCGCCCGCTCCGCAGGTGCGCCATGTCCGCTTCCGGGTTCTCCAAAGTAGGCGCCAGCGCCAAAAAGCGCCTGTACGGCCCGCGCGCCGCCCTTGTGTGCGGCTATGCAGTGGCCGAACAAGATCTGCTCTTGGCCATGCTGGAGCGCTTTCACCTCAACGATCTGCCCGCCATCTTCGCCACGGGCCAGGACGCCAGCCGCCCCGTGGGCGAACTGCTCACCCTTGCGCCCAGCCACGGGCGCGGCCAGGAGAGCCCCCTGCCCAGGGCCATCGTGCTCTCCGGCGTCACGGAGAAAGAGCTCCAAACATTCATGGCCGCCTGGAAGCACTTGGGGCTGCCCAGACAAAACTGGGCCACGCTGACCCCGACCTCGGAGACATGGGAGCTTCTGGAGCTCCTTGCAGAACTCGATTTGGAGCGCCTTGCGCTCAGCACAAAGAGCTAAACCGCCGCCTTCCCCCCCCCTTGGCATTTGCCTTCACAGTTCATGTATCAGTCATTTCCTTTTCTGTTGCCACACAGTGCGGCAGCAGGTATAGATATACACCCCCTAAGCGAATGGTCGGCGTCCGCCAATAATTACCATTGGCCTCAAGCTCTGCCTATCTGGAGGAATCATGAAACTCGGTCTGCGCTCCAAACTGCTGCTTCCAACCATCGGCGCCGTCATCGTCAGCATGGCCATAGCCAGTTTCTTTTCGGCCAAAAGAGCCTCGGACGAACTCTGGAGCGAGCTCATCAACTCCTCGCAGATTGTTGCAAAAAATCTGGGCGATAACGCAGGCACCTTCGCGGGAGACGTGCTGGCCGCTGCGGTGCTCCAGTCCCACTCCGAAAGAATCAAGCGGGCTTTGCACTCCCCCTCGGCCGACACCATCGCCGAGGCGCGAAGCGCCCTGGCCGACCTCGTCACGTTCAGCCCGGCCATCCAGGGCGTCAACGTGCTCGATACCACGGGCGAAGTGGTCTTTGGCGACGACCCCAAGTCCAAGGGCAACTTCAGCGACCGCGAGTATTTCAAAAAGGCCATCAAGGGTGAGGCCAACATCTCCGAGCCCACCATCAGCCGTGTAACGAACAAGCCCGTGTTCATGACGGCCGCGCCCATCAAGTCGGGCGATAAGATCCTCGGCATCATTTACGCCCGCGTGGACCTCGCCAGCTTCTCCAAGGACATCGTTCTGCCCGTGAAGGTGGGCCAAAGCGGCTACGCCTTCATGGTCAGCAAGGCGGGCGTTGTCTTCAGCCATCCGGACGAGGCGCAGGTGCTCAAAACCAAGCTTGGCGAACTGGACTGGGGCAAACAGATCTTGGCGCAAGATTCCGGCTCCGTGACCTACAAGGCCGATGGAGCAGAACGCACCGCCATCTTCGCGCGCGACAAGGTAACAGGCTGGACCGCCGTCATCGCCGTCAGCTCCCACGACATAGCCAAGGCCTCCAGCAGCGTGCGCAACGCCAGCATGCTCTTCGGCTCATTGGGCATCGTGCTGGTCTGCCTGGCCGTCATACTCATATTGAACCACATGCTGCGCGCCCTGGACAACGCCGTGCTTTTCTCCGAGGCCGTGGCCGCAGGACACCTGGAACGCTCCCTTGACCTCGAACGTTCCGACGAACTGGGCCGCCTGGCCGATTCGCTGCGCAAAATGGTCGCCAGCCTGCGCGAAATGATCGGCACCGCCCAGCAGAAGACCAGCGAGGCCGAGCAGCAGACGGAACTGGCGCACAAGGCCATGGGCGAAGCCGAAGAGGCCAAGGCCGCCGCAGAACGCGCCAAGCGCGAGGGCATGCTGCACGCCGCCCGGCAACTCGAAAGCATCGTCGAGATCGTCACCTCCGCCTCCGCCGAACTCTCCTCGCAAATCGAGGAATCAAGCCGAGGGGCGGAAAACCAGGCCGCCCGCGTGAGCGAAACCGCAACCGCCATGGAAGAGATGACCGCAACCGTCATCGAGGTGGCCAAAAACGCCAGCCAGGCGGCGGAAACCGCAGGCGGCGCACGCACCAAGGCCCAAACCGGCGCGCAGATCGTCAGCAAGGTCGTGTCCAGCATGAACGACGTGCAGACCCAGTCCGACCAGCTCAAGGGCGACATGGCCCGCCTGGGCAAGCAGGCCGAGGATATCGGCCGCATCATGACCGTCATTACCGACATTGCCGACCAGACCAACCTNNAGAAGACCATGAGCGCCACCAAGGAAGTGGGCGACGCCATCGCCGTCATCCAGCAAAGCACGCGCCTCAACGTCGAAAACGTGGACAAGTCCGTCAAACTCATTGAGACAGTTACCATTCTGGCCCAGGATTCCGGCGAGGCCTTGAGCGAAATCGTCAACATGGTGGATTCAGCCTCGGATCAGGTGCGCTCCATCGCCACCGCCAGCGAGGAACAGTCCGCCGCCAGCGAAGAAATCAACCGCTCCATCGAGCAGGTGAACATCATCTCCGGCGAAACATCGCAGGCCATGGGCGAAGCCGCCAAGGCCGTGGGCGAACTGGCCGAGCAGTCGCAAATGCTCAAGCGGCTCATTGAAAAGCTGGAGCAGGACGGGCGCGGGTAGCGCAGGCGCAAGCAAACCAAAAGAGAAGATGCTCCGCAGGCCGGGAGGGAATCATCCCCTACCGGACCCTCCGCAGCGCTATAAGTCGAATGCCTGGGCGCGTAGCGTCCAGGCATTCGTTTTTGGGGCAGCGAAAGTCGCGCGCCTCTATATTTTTCAACCTCGGAGGCTTGCGGCATTCGCCGTAGGAAGTGTTCGTTTCAGCGGCGGCTGGGCACAGAAATGCAAGCGACAACAGCGCGGGTCGTGCTGCGGCTGCTGGCCCGCAGGCTTCGGCCCTGCCCGTTGCATGCGGAAACACGGCAGGACAAGACGCAACGCATTGCAGCGCCCAGTCGTCTCATGCATCCTCAGTGCAGGGCCAAAGCCTTACGCCCAGGCCCTTGCAGCCCTAAAACTGCGTCTCAATGGGCGCGGAATTGTCTTTGTAGTGCTCTGCGGTGACGGTGAGGCTGGTGCCCCCCCGCGGGTTGAACATGGCCACCACCTGCATCATGCGCGGCTGGCACACGCTCACAAGATCGTCCAGAACTTTGTTGGTAATGGTCTCCATGAACGAGCCATGGTTGCGGTAGGCGGTGAAGTAAAGCTTGAGGGATTTGGTCTCAATACACAAGGCATCGGGAATATAGGTGATCTCAATGGTGGCGAAGTCCGGCTGGCCGGTTTTGGGGCACAGGCTGGTAAACTCCGGGTGCTCGAAGCGGATCTGGTAATCCCGCTCGGGGTACTTGTTGGGAAAGGCCTCCAGAATGGCTGCGGTGGGCTCATCAAAGGCGTAGCTGGTCTTGCCGGAACCAAGGTGCTTAAGGCCGGAAACGTCGTCATTGCTCATATGCTGCTCCTGAAAGAGAATGGTGCCGTGGGCGGGGGAAGGCCACACGGTCATGCTGCTAGATACCCGAGACTGCGCTCAAGGCCAAGGGCTTTGGTGCGGCAAATGCCATCAGGCCGGTGCCTGGCCGTTCTGCTCCACCAGGCGCACCAGATCGCGCCGCTCTTCCTGGGTGTCCAGGTCAAAGGCCAGGGCGACGGCGAAGCTGCTGTCCTCGGTCTCGCGCTCCAGGCGCACCACACGGGCGGAAACGCGCAGGCCGCGCTGTTCCGGGGCCTCCACGTCCAGGGCCACCTCCACCTTTGTGCCGGGCAAAATGGGCAGGGGCGAGATGCAGAGCATGCCGCCGAAGCTGACATTCATGGCCGACACGCGCACCGGCTCCGTCCATAGAGCCCCCTCCTGCCGAGTGAACAGCACCATCAGGTCGATGGGCGCGCGCGGGAAGCGGCGGTTCTGCTCCGAAAAGGAGCAGGAGGCGTTGCGGGTGCGCTTGGCGTCGTACAGGGCCTCATCGGCCCGGTTCACCAGGTCGCGGGCGTTAATGGCGTCTTCTGGGAAGGTGGCCGCCCCCAGGCTTACGGTAATGGGCACGTGTTGCCCGCTTACGTTGATGGGGGTGTGGGCCACGGCCTTGCGCATGCGTTCTGCGGCGGCCAGGGCCTGGGAGCTGTCGGTGTGCGGCAGGATAAGGGCGAATTCCTCACCGCCGAAACGCACAACATGGTCAAAGCATCTGGCCGTATTTTGCAACACGCTGGCCAAAGTCTTAAGGGCGTCGTCGCCCGCAACATGGCCGTAGCTGTCGTTGAAGCGCTTGAAATGATCCACATCGAGCATGATGAGCGAAAAGCGCTGGCCGAAGCGCTTGAAGCGCTCCACCTCGCGGCTTATCGCGTCATTGAAGTAGCGGCGGTTGTAAAGTCCGGTGAGTTCATCAAGCAGGGCGCCCTGCTCTTTCTGCAACAGCACCTGCACTTCCACTATCACCGGATCGCGCATTTTGGGGTGCAGGTTCATGAAGTAGTCGCACACGGCGACGCGGATGCCCACATCGCGCGCCAGGGCCAGGGTGAGCCCCTGGTGGTGGCGCAAGATCTCGTCCCAAAAGCACAGGGCGTCCTCGGGCTCGAAGCGCATGCGCGTGAGCAGGTACAGGGCGTCGGCATAGCCTTGCCCGCCCTCCAGCGCGCCTTCCGGAAGGTCCTCTTCCTTAAGGCCTGCGCGCAGCAGCAGTTCGCGAACCTCAGGCACCGTGCAGGAACTGGTCTCTTGCGTCATTGAACCCTCACTTTTCGCTTTTCGGATTGTATAGGCTGTGCAAATATACGATACAGAAAACTAATCCTAGCTGCGGGCCAACAACTTTGCAAGAGAAACAAAAAAGGCCCGAAAAACGGGCCTTTGAAAACGTACATTCAGAGGGTGGGCTCAGATTTCGTAATCCACCACACTGCGCGAGGCAGCGACCTGCTTGACGAAGGCCACGACCTTCTGGTGCTCGGGGTGGACCTGGTAGGCGTCGAGATCGGCGCGGGTGGCGAACTCGGAGTACAAAAGGACATCGCAGGCCGGAGAGGCGGCGAACACGTCTATGCCCACCTCGATTTTGGAAAGGCACGGCACCAGCCCGGCCAAGGCCTCCAGCATATCCTTCATCTTGCGGGCGTTGTCAGCCCTGCCTGCGCCGGCGGCCTCGTCCTTCAGGGTCCACATGACGATGTGCTTGATCATCGAGCCGTACTCCTTTGTTTTGGTCCGCTAGCAGACCTGCATGTTCTTGATCAGATTCTCCAAGTCGCCGGAAAGCTGCAATAAATCGTCCACTGCGGCGGCGGCCTGGTCCATATCCTGGGCGATGCGCTCGGAAACGCCGCGCATTTCGCCAACCGCGCGGCTTATCTCCTCCGCCGAGGCGGACTGCTCCTCCGAGGCGGCGGCGATGGAGCGCACCTGATCGGCGGAACCCTGGCTCAAGCGCAAAATCTCGTTCAGGCTCGCGCCCGCGCCATCGGCCAAACTGGTGCTTTTTTCCACGGCCTGGGCCGCGCCCACCATGCCCTCGGCCGCGCGGCGCGCGCCCTGCTGCACAGAGTTAATGGCCTGTCCCACCTCGCTGGTGGCGGTCATGGTCTTCTCGGCNNGCCACCACGGCGAAGCCGCGCCCGGCGTCACCCGCACGGGCGGCCTCAATGGCGGCGTTGAGCGCCAGCAAATTTGTCTGGTCGGCAATGTCGGAAATAACGTTCAGAATCTGGCCAATGCCTGCCACCTGCCCATCCAGTTCAGTCAGACGCTCGCGCATGGTGCTGGTGCGCTCGGCAACGTCGCCGATGGCGCGGATGACTTCCGTCACGGCGCGCGCACCTTCCTCGGCCAGCTTGCGGGCTTCATCGGCCCCGGAGGAAGCCCCGGCGGCGCTTCTGGCCACGTCCACCACGGCCTGGCTCATCTGGTCCATGGAGGTGCTGATCTCCGCGACGCGGGCTTGCTGGGCCGCGCTGCCAGAGGCCGTTTGCCCGATGCCGCCGGAGAGCTGGCGCGAGGCGTCGCGCAGGCGCTTGCACAGGGCGTTGGCCTGCGCTGCGGCGCGCTCTATGGCGGCGTTTTTGTCCACAATCACCTGCTCCTTCTGCTTCAGCAGGGTCATGTCCAGGTACAGGCACAGCCCGCCCAGGCAGCGCTTGTCGGAATCGTACAGGGGAAACACGTTGGCCAAAACGTTGCGCACGCCGCCCTTGTGGCCTTTGATGGCCACCTCCAGGTTGCGGAACACCTCGCCCCCGTTGATGCTGCGTCCCACGGCGGTTTTGCGGCCGGGATCGTTGTAGAAAATCTGCGCCAGGGTCTGGCCGTAGTAGTCCTGCGGTCGCCCGTCCAGCTCCAGCATGGTCAGGCAGTCCTGGTTGGAGCACACGGCGCGCTCCTTCTCGTCCACCAGCAGAAAGGGCATGGGCAGCCCGCCCAGAATGCCCTGGGCCAGGCCGGTCTGGTGCTTCAAATCAGCGCTTTGGGACTGGGCGGCGGCAAGCAGCCCGGCGTGAACGTTTTCTCCTGCGGCTGGTGCGCCCAGGCCCAAGGCGGCGCGCAGCGCGGCGGCCTTCGCCTCCGCCTGCCGCTGCCGCGCCAGGACGAGCACAAAGCTCAGCCCGCCAAGCAAAAGGGCCGCCACAATCTGCGGCAGCCCCAGCTCAAACGAGGAAGAAGACAAAAGCCAAGCCAAGCCGGAAGGCAGCAGCAACGCCGCCAGGGCCATTGCCGCGCCGCTTGGGACAGGGCCAAGAGCAGTCCGACTGCTTTCAGATTGCGCCATGCGCGCCTCCTATGCTCCTTGGAACAGAACCCTTCCGTCCACATCGGCCACGTTGGCGCAGCCGGTCAGTATCATGGCCTGTACCAGTTCTCCGCGCACTTGGTCCAGATACTTTGCAACGCCTTCGCGCAGGCCGCCCATGGCGGCAATGGCCACCGGACGGCCGATCATCACGGCATCCGCCCCGAGGGCCAGCATTTTCAGCACATCGCCGCCGGAGCGCACGCCGCCGTCCACCAGGATGGCTATCTGCCCCTTCACCGCGCGGGCGATGAACGGCAGGGCCTCCGCCGTACCGGGGGTGTGGTCCAGCACGCGGCCGCCGTGGTTGGAAACCACAATGCCCGCCGCCCCGGCGTCCACGGCGCGCTTGGCGTCGTCCGGGGTCATTATGCCCTTGACAACGAACTTGGCGTCCACATGGGCGATGATGTCCTTGAGCTTCTCCAGGGGCTTGGGTCCCACGGGACGGCCCATCAGACGCAGGGTAACAAGGCCCGCCGCGTCTATGTCCATGCCGACAACTGTGGCCCCGGTGGCCACGGCGCGGTCCAGCTTCTCGAACAGCTCCTTGTCCTCCCAGGGCTTGATGAACGGAATGCCCGCTCCGCCCAGGGCCTGGATGGCCGCAAAGCCGGTTTCGTGGATGAAGGGGGGCACGCCGTCGCCGCTGGCGCCGATGACGCCCCGGTCCACGCAGCCGCCCAGCACGGCCTCAAGGTAGTCGGCCTCGGTGATCTTGCCGCCCATGTTGAAGCTTACCCCGCCGATGGGCGCGGCCAGCACGGGCATGGCCAGCTTGAAGCCCAGAAGCTCCGTGGCCGTGTCTGGCTGCTCCGCCCCGTGCACCAGGCGCATATTGAAGCGCAGCCCGGAAAGCGCCGCGACGTTGTTCATGAACGAGGAGCCGGTGCCCAGGCCGCCCATGCCGGGCACCTCGCCCGCACAGGCCTTGCCGTTGCAAACGGGGCATACCTTGCAGTAGCCCTCCATAAGCTCGTGGGCGTGTTTGCGCACATCCTTCATGCTGCCATCCTCCTGGATTCGCCGGGCCGGTTACTTGAGACGCTCGGCCAGGGCCTCGGCCACGTGGGCCACCTTGACGGTGCTGCCCTTGGCCTCAAGCCCGCCGCGCAACTGCATTATGCAACCCGGACAGTCTGTAAGCAGCAGTTCTGCCCCGGTCTTCTCCACATTCGCAAGCTTTTTCTTGAGCAGCTCGGCCGAAAGCTCCGGGAACTTCATGGAATACGTACCGCCGAAGCCGCAGCACACGTCTTCTTCCTCAGCGGGGATGTACTCCAGACCGCCGATGCCCATGAGGGCGCGGGGAGCCTCCGTGACGTGCAGGCCGCGGCAGAGGTGGCAGGGCGAATGGTAGGTGACCTTCTTGCCGTCCTTGCGGAACTCCTCGGGCTGCACCTTGAGCACATCATGCACGAAGGAGCTGAAGTCGATGACGCGGTCGGCGAACTGGCGCACCTTCACGTCGAGTTTGGGGTCTCCGGCCAGGATGTCTGGGTAGCCGTGCTTGAGGTGCGAGGCGCAGGAGGCGCACAGGGTCAGGATGTAGTCGCAGGAGGCCGGGTCGAAGGCGCGCACGTTCTGCTCCGCCACGGAGCGGCTGGCCTCGCGCTCGCCCATCATCTGCACCGGCAAACCGCAGCAGGACTGATCCATGGGGAAGCTCACGTCCACGTTGTGCTTGCCCAGAATCTTCACGGCGGCCTCGGCCTGCTCCGGGTAGACGAAGTCCTGCACGCAGCCGCTGAAAAGCGCCACGCGCAGCTTCGGACTGGAAACGCGGGGCTTCAAAGCCTCAAAGCGGTCGCGAAAGGGCGTTTCGGCAATGGCCGGAAGCGCGCGGAAGTTCTGGTCCTTGGCGAAGATCATGGGCAGGTGGCGCAGGTAGGGCGTGCCGCCGGTGATGGGCTTCTGCACGGCCTTGGCCGAGCGCAAAAGCGCGTGGAACAGCTTGCGGCTTTTGAGCACCTTGCCCAGCAGCTGGCTTTGCAGCGGGTGGCCTTCTTCGTCCTGAATGCGGGCGTGGACCTCCTTGATGAGCTTGGGCAGGTCGATGCCGCCCGCGCACACGGCCTTGCAGGCCCCGCAGTTGATGCAGTTCTGCACCAGATTCTTGGCCTTCTCGCGGCCATGATAGAAGTAGGTGAGGATGAGGCCGATGGCGCCGATGTAGATGTGGCCCAGCTGGTGGCCGCCCACCAGGCGATACACCGGGCACACGTTGGCGCAGGCCCCGCAGCGGATGCAGCGCAGCACCTGGGAGAACATGGGGTCTTTGGCCAGGGCGCGGCGGCCATTGTCCAAAAACACCACGTGCATTTCCTTTTTGCCGTCCGGGCTGCTCTGGCACTCGCCAGGGCCGGTGATCCAGGAAACGTAGGAGGTGATGGCCTGGCCCGTGGCGTTTCTGGGCAAGGCCTTGATGACGCGCAGGGCGTCGTTGATGCTCGGAGTGAGCTTGTCGAGCCCGACGAGGGCCACATGCACGCGCGGCAGGGTGGTTACCAGCCGGGCGTTGCCCTCGTTGGTGCACAGGGCGATGGTGCCGGTTTCGGCAATGGCGAAGTTGCCGCCGGAAATGCCCATGTCGGCCTCGACGAACTTGCGGCGCAGCTCGCGCCGGGCCACCTTCACCAGCTTCTGGATGTCCACTTCCTGCTTCGTGCCGGTGACTTCGCTGAACAGATCGGCCACCTGATTGCGCGAGAGGTGGATGGCGGGCATGACCATGTGGGTCGGGCCCTCGTGGCGGAGCTGGATGATCCACTCGCCCAGGTCCGTTTCGGTGACCTCGTAGCCCTGGCCCTCCAGGTGGTCGTTGAGGTGGATCTCCTCGGCGGTCATGGACTTGGACTTGACGATCTTCTTGACGCCGTTCTCCTTGGCGATGGCGGCGATGATCTCGTTGGCCTCCAGGGCCGTGCGGGCCACGTGCACCTTGACCCCGGCGGCCTCGGCCTTGGCCGTGAACTCGCTCAAAAGCTCGTCCATGCGCTGGGCCGCCCCGTCCTTGGCCTGGGCCACGTCCGCGATGAGCCCCTTCAGGTCCATGCCGGCAAAGGCCTTGGCCCGTGAGCCGCGGTAGGCCACCGCGAACTTGTCCATGGCCTGGCGCAGGAACTCGTTGTCCAGGGCCTCCCGGAGTTCGGCGCGGTATTCCTTGAGATCCTTGGCGGTCTGCATGGCTAATCCTCCAGCAGCAGGATGTGCAGTTCCAGGGGGCCGTGCACCCCCAAGGCCAGGACGCGCTCGATGTCCGCGGTGCGGCTGGCTCCGGTGACAAAGGCCGTGTAGCTGGGGCTCTTCTGGAGCAGGGCGAGCAGCTCCTCCTCCAGATCAAAGGACTTCTCCCGGATCTTGGAGACCGGCAGCACGGCCAGGTGGAACTCGGCGATCATGGTGGCCAGGCGCTGTTCCTCGCTGTTCGAGTCGAAGACCAGGGTGCCGGTCTCGGCGATGCCGAAGTCGGCCACGGTGAAGGCGATGTCCACTCCGCCCAGGCGCTGGCGCATGCCCGTGTCGATGCACAGGATGCCGCGCTCCGCGGCCAGCTCCTTGAGCTTGGCGAAGAGCTTGGGCTCCAGGCCCGGGGCGGCCAGGATCTTCTGCTGCTTGGTCTCGCACAGGGCCTCGCCCGTGGCCGAGAGCGGCAGCTCGCAGCCCGAAACCAGAATCTGGCAGGCGTCCTTCTTGTCGCAGAGGTCCACGGCGTGGGCCAGGGCCTGCTCCAGGGACGTCACCTTGGAGACCACGGCCGAGACGGCCTTGGCCTTTTCCTCGAACAGCCGGCTGAGAGGCTGGCTTTCGCTCATGCGCGCACCCCCATGGTTGTGCTACAGTCCGAGCTTCTTCTTGAGCGCGGGGAAATCCACGCTGGAGTTGATCAGCTGGGCTCCGTGGTTGATCTTGACCTGGGCCCGCAGCTTCTGGGTGGCCTGCACCGTCTCCATGAGCTTGGCCGTGGAGAAGGTGTCGCCGCGCACCACGATCATGGGCACGCCCAGGACCTCGGCGCGGGTCATGATGATGTCGTTGGGATAGAGGTTGCCGGTGAGCACCAGGCAGGGGCAGTTGCCCTCCAGGGCCACCAGCTGGAGATCGGCGCGGTCGCCGCCCACGATGACCGCGGCGTTCTTGTGGCGCTGGAAGTGGGTCAGGAAGTTCTCCACCTGCATGGTGCCGATGAGGAAGGTGTCCACCAGCCGGTCGGCCTTGTTGGGCGCGGTGATGATCCGGCCTCCCAGGCGCTCGGCCAATTCGGAGACCTTGACCCCGCTCATGAAGGCGTCGTGGGGCACCACGCCGAAGACCTCGATGCCGCGCACCTCCAGGGAGGGCTTCACCAGGTCCAGGGCCTCGGCCATGTAGCCCGGCTGCACGTCGTTGAGCACCGCGCCCAGGAGCTCACAGTCCTTGGTCTCCAGGATGTCCTTGGCCGAGAGCAGATAGTCGTAGTTCAGTTCCTTGTTGTAGCGGTCGATGAGCAGGGTCTTGGCGCCCAGGGCCGCCACCACCGAGGGGCCGTCCACGGAGCAGTAGCGCCCGGCGTGCAGGAAGCTGCCCGAGCCGCCGATGATCATGACGTCCTTGCCCTTGGAGAGCTCGCCGTAGGCCTTGACGATGCCGTCCAGAAGGCCCTGGCAGGGCGTGCGGAAGGCCTTGATCTTGAAGTCGCGGGTCACCAGCACGGGCGTGACCAGCTCGGGGTCCTGGGACAGGCCGAGCACGTCCTGGACGAAGAAGGCGTCCTCGTCNNGCGCCCACGGGCTTCATGTAGCCGACGTTGAGCCCTTCCTTCTGGAGCTTGAGCCCCATGGCCATGGCCATGAGGTTCTTGCCCGCGAACTGCGCGGTGGAGCCTATGTACAAACCGACCATTGTCGTCCTCCGTTGCTGCCAGTGATATGTTTCCCGGTCCGCCTCAGGAGGACAGGGTCATGCGCACGTCGGCCACGATGGCCTTTTCGTTGTTCACGAGCACCGGGTTGAACTCGGCCTCGAAGATCTCCGGGAAGTCCTGGGAGAGCTGGGACATGGAGAGCAGGATGTTCTCCAGGGCGTCGAAGTTCACCGGCGCCTCGCCGCGCACGCCCTTGAGCAGC
>DIVX01000157.1 GCA_002422505.1 Desulfovibrio sp. UBA6121 | reverse complement strand
GGTGATGTCGTTGGCGAGCACCAGGGAAACGCGGCAATTGACGATCTGCCCGGCGCGGGTGATCTCTTCTTCCGTGTGCGCCTGCAGAATTTTTTCGGCTACAGTGTGGGACATTCGTCTTTCTCCTCTCTCATTTTCTCCAAACGGTTAAGCGCGTTCAAGAAGGCCATCGCGCTGGCCACGAGGATGTCCTCGTTGGTGCCTCGGCCCACGGATTTTTTGCCGCCGTGCGCAATGCGCACGGTCACCGTGGCCTGGGCGTCGGTGCCGCCGGTGACGGCGTTTATCTGGAAGCGGTCAAGGGCGGGCGCAAAGCCCACCATCTCGCCAATGCACTTGAACAGGGCGTCCACCGGGCCTTCGCCGAAGGCGGAGTGGCGCTTCTCGTCCACAACCTCCTCGCCGTTCAGCACCTCAAGCACCATGGCCGCGTGGGGCGGCACGCCGTGCGTGCCGGAGAACACGCTCATGTCCTTCAGGCGGTACTTGTCGCGGCGGCGGTACACCTTCTCCAAAACCAGCGCCTCAACGTCCTCGTCGAACACGCGCTCCTTCTTGTCCGCCAGCTCCTTCACCGCGCCGAACACCACGGCCAGCTGCTGCTCGTCCAGGGTGTAGCCAAGCTCCACCAGCTTGCTCTTGATGGCATGGCTGCCGGAGTGCTTGCCGATGACCATGTCCGTGCCCTTGCGGCCAACGCTCTCGGGCGTCATGATCTCGTAGGTCNNTCCTGGTGGATGCCCGATTCATGCGCGAAGGCGTTGGGGCCCACAATGGCCTTGTACGGCGCTATGGGCTGGCCGATGATCTGCGAGAGCCTGCGGCAGCTGGGGTAGAGCTGCCGGGTCTTCACGCCGCAGTCGATCTTGTACAGCTCGTGGCGGGTGTGCAGAGCCATGACGAGCTCTTCAAGGGAGGCGTTGCCCGCGCGTTCGCCAATGCCGCAAAGCGTCACCTCCGCCTGGCGCGCGCCCGCGCGAATGGCCGAGAGGCTGTTGGCCACGGCCAGACCCAGGTCGTTGTGGCAGTGCACGCTGAACACGGCCTGCCCGGCGTTGGGCACGGTCTTCAAGAGGTAGCTTATGAGTTCGCCGAACTCAAAGGGCTGGGCATAGCCCACGGTATCGGGGATGTTGACGGTGGTGGCCCCGGCGCGGATGACGGTTTCGCACACCTGCGCCAAGAACTCCCAATCCGAGCGCGAGGCGTCCTCCGCGCTGAACTCCACGTTGGGGCACAGCGTAACGGCGTGCTTCACTGCGGCCTCGGCCATGGTCAGCACCTGCTCGCGCGTTTTGCGCAGCTTGTGGGCCATGTGGATTTCGCTGGTGGCCAGGAAGGTGTGGATGCGCGGGTGGGCGGCGTTCTTGATGGCCTCCCAGCCGCGGTCGATGTCCTTGTCCAGGGCGCGGCACAGGGCGGCCACCTGCACGTCCTTCACTGCGGCGGCAATGGCCTGCACGGCCTCGAAGTCGCCCTGGCTGGCGGCGGGAAAGCCCGCTTCGATGATATCGACGCCAAGGGTCTCCAACTGCTGGGCCAAGCTGACTTTTTCCTCAAGGCTCATGGTGGCGCCGGGGGACTGTTCCCCGTCACGCAAGGTGGTATCGAAAATGAATACGCGATTAGACATGGAATCCTCCTCGCTTGGAGTGTGGAGCCTATCCCGTTCATGGGCGGCTTGCAAGAATGTCAAAACACGCAATGCGAGCGTACGCCCGCAACGAGGGTACGTCCCAGAGGGAAGCTCCTAAAGCCGAATAAGAAGAAAAGGGAAAAGGAGAAGACTCGGCTTACGAGGGGTCCTTCTGGGACTCTCGTAGGCTCGCTAGGCGAAGGGAAAGCGAAATGTCCGCTGCTGCGGAAAAGCGAATCAGGGTCATCCTTGCGTCTCCGGTGCTCCGCGCAGTCGTACCGGTCTTGCCGGGCCGTACGGGGCACATGGGCATGAATCGTCTGCTGCCAAGTGCGACTTTGCCATTAGCGGCCGCCTCTTGTCCAGGGGGTTGGCGGCATTTTTTTCATCACCAGGGGGTGAGGGCGTTTTCAGAGCGTTCGCAAGCAGGAGGCCGCACGCCCCTTCCCGGCAAAGCAAGGCGCAGGGTCCCGCCCGCCTGGTCCAGGGCGCAAAAAAGCGCCGCAACCAAGGCTGGCTGCGGCGCGGAAGGTCGGCATCGTGTTGCGGCGTGGCGCAGGCTAGCTGGGCTGCGAGCCCTTTTGCGAATCGCGCAGGAGCTTGGAGCCGCGCGGCGAAAGGATGAACAGGGTATAGATGGGCCCGCTGACCAGATAGGCCATGAAGAAAACAAAGCCCAGCATCTTGGGACGCGAGGCCACCATGACGAAGAGCAGAATCACCGTGACCATGGAGCTGAAGGGGTGGGCCTTGATGAACCCGTACTCCTTGAACGAGGCGTAGCGCATGGTGCTCACCATCAGGAAGGAGAGCACATACACCAGCACCAGGCTGGCGACGGGCAAAACGTCTGTAAGCCACGCCTCCGGCAGGTGCGGGGCAAAGAGCACCAGGCTGGCCAGGGTGCTGGCCTGGGCCGGAATGGGCAGGCCGATGAAGAACTTCTTGCTGGTGACGGCGGACTGCACGTTGAACCGGGCCAGCCGGAGCGCGCCGCAGGCCACAAGCAGGAACGAGGCCATGAGCCCCAGGGTGCCGAACTCCGAAAGCTGCCACTGGTACATCAGCAGGCCCGGCGTGGCGCCAAAGGCCACCAGATCGGCCAGGGAGTCGAACTGCACGCCGAATTCGCTGGTGGTGTTGGTCAGCCGGGCAACCTTGCCGTCCAGGCCGTCAAACAGGCAGGACCCAAGAATGCACAGAGCTGTGTACTCGTACTTGCCTTCAATGGACCAGATCATCCCCAAAAAGCCCAGGAACAGGCTGGCGGTGGTGAACAGGTTCGGCAGGATGTACACGCCCTTGTGACGGGGCAAAGCCTTTTCCTTGGCCATTATTTCTCCTGGGCGGTTCAGGCGGGCCTACTTGCGGACGGCGAGTGCCGTCTCGCCCGCGCGGACGGTTTCGCCCACATAGACTATAACAGCATAGTCATCGGGAAGATAGAGGTCAACTCTGGACCCGAACTTGATAAGGCCGAAGCGCTCGCCCCGGCGCAGAATGTCGCCCGGCTCGGCCCAGCATACAATGCGCCGGGCGATGAGACCCGCGATCTGCACGATGGTGAAGCGGTCGGCTCCGCGCCCCATGACCACGATGTTGCGCTCGTTGTCGGTGCTGGCCTTGTCCAGGCTGGCGTTGAAGAACTTGCCCGGAATGTAGCGGATGAGTTCCACGCTGCCTTCCACCGGGGCGCGGTTCACGTGCACGTCGAACACGTTCATGAACACGCACACCACCTGCCGAATCTGGCCGGAGACGGGGTCCGGGGCGAAGTCCACCTTGACCACGCGCCCGTCCGCCGGGGAAATCACGGCGTCCAGGTCCTCCGGCGCAACGCGCTCGGGGTCGCGGAAGAAGTGCACCACGAAGCACGTGACGACAAGAAGGATGAGGGCGAAAAGCCACCAGCCCATGGCTGCGAAAACCAGGGTGACGAAGGCCGAGAGGCCGATGGCCGGCAGGCCTTCGAGGCTGAGTCCGATGGTCGGTTTGCGCATTGGCTGCTGCTCCTGAAAGGTTGGTGTCGCGGCTGTGCCGGACGAGAAGCCACTACCTGCCATTGGGCCGCAGGTCAACTGTTGACGGGCCTTGCCCGCAGGCGGCGGCGAAGGTCAGCGGGCCTGCGGCGGGTCCGTCAGCCCGCGCAGCACGCCCCAGCCCAGCAGGGCCGAGACCAGCGACCCGGACAGGATGCCGAGCTTGGCGCTTTCCTTCACTGCGGCGTCGCTGAAGGCCAGCTCGGTGATGAAAATGCTCATGGTGAAGCCGATGCCCGCAAGGCACCCGGCCCCAAGCAGGTGCCGCCAGTTCACCCCGGCCAGCTTGGGCGCCAGGCCGGAGACCGTCAGGGCCAGGGAGCTCAGCGTTACGCCTAGGGGCTTGCCCAGCACCAGCCCGCACACAATGCCCAGGTTCACCGGCTGGGCTATGGCCTGGGCCATGTCCGCCGGGAGCAGCACGCCCGCGTTCACCAGCGCGAACAGCGGCATGATGGCGAAGGCCACCCAGGGGTGCAGCAGGGCGTCCAGGCGTTGCAGCGGCGTTTCCGCATCGCGGCAGGCCTCGCGCAGGGTCAGCAGCAGTTGCGGCTGGCGTTTGCTTTCCAGCATGCCGCGCGCGCCTTCCTCGCGCGCGCGCTCGAATTCCTTGAGAATGCCCCGGCTCTTGGCCAGAAAGTCCTCGGCCCCGCGCCTGGGCCGCGCCGGAATGGTCATGGCGGCTATGACGCCGGACACCGTGGCGTGGACCCCGGAAAAGTAGAACAGCAGCCACGCGCCGCAACCCAGCAGCAGATAGGGCAAGGTGCGGCGCACGCCCAGGGCGTTGGCCAGGGCCATAAGGCCAAGCAGCGCAAGCCCGGCCCCCAAATGCGCCAGGGAAAGCTGCGAGGTGTAGAAGAGCGCGATGATGAGCACCGCGCCCATGTCGTCGGCAATGGCCACGGCGGTGAGAAAGATCTTGAGACTCACGGGCACGCGGTCGCCCAAAAGCGACAGGATGCCCAGGGCGAAGGCGATATCCGTTGCGATGGGCACGCCCCAGCCCGCAGCCAGCGGCCCGCCCTGATTGAAGTGCAGGTACAGCACGGCAGGCACGAGCATGCCGCCCGCCGCGGCAACGATGGGCAGAAGCGCCTTCCGCGGCGTTGAAAGCTCGCCTACCAGCAGTTCGCGCTTTATCTCCAGTCCCACCACAAAGAAGAAGACCGCCATGACGCCGTCGTTCACCCAGTGCATCAGCGAGAGGTCGAGGGTGCTTGCGCCCACGCCCACGCGCAGGTGCAGTTCGCGGAAGGCCGTGTACGAATCGCCCAGGGCGGAGTTGGCCCAAAGCATGGCGATGGCCGTGCAGGCCAGCAGCACCAGCCCGCCGGAGGCGGAGGTGTGGAAGAAACGGTTGAAGGGGGTGATGAGGTACTCGATGGGTGCGCGTTTGGCGACGCTCATACGGGGTCCTCCGTGCCGCCTCCCGGCGGGTTCTGGGCGCTTCCGGGCCGGGGTGGCCCTGCTAGCGCCCTATTCCGTAGTGCTTTAGGCCAAAGCGGGCCAAAAGCTCCGGCTGGTACAGGTTGCGGCCGTCGAACACCACGCGTCCGGCCAGCTTGCGGGCCATGCCCGCAAAGTCCGGGTTGCGGAACTGGTTCCAGTCCGTCACCACGGCCAGCGCGTCGGCCCCATCCAGGGCCTCGTACTGGCCGGAAACGAACTGCGCCAGCGCGTTGCCGGAAAGCTCACGCCCGGCGCGCTCCAGGGCCACGGGGTCGAAGGCGCGCACGCGCATGCCGCGCGCGGTGAGTTCGTTGATGATGGCCAGCGCCGGGGCCTCGCGGATGTCGTCGGTGTTGGCCTTGAAGGCCAGACCCCACACGGCCAGGGTCTTGCCGGAAACGCCGCCCAGCGGCTCGAAATGTTTAACAACCTTCTGGGCCAGCAGCAGCTTCTGGCGGTTGTTCACCTGGTCCACGGCATCGATGAGCCCGGCCTGGTACCCGGCCTCTTTCGCGGTGGCCAAAAAGGCCTTCACGTCCTTGGGAAAGCACGAGCCGCCATAGCCCACGCCGGGGTAGATAAAGTCGTAGCCGATGCGGTGGTCGCTGCCGATGCCCAGGCGCACTTCGGAAACATCCGCCCCCACACGCTCGCAAATGTTGGCCACTTCGTTGATGAAGCTGATCTTGGTGGCCAGCATGCAGTTGGCGGCGTATTTGGTCATTTCCGCGCTGCGCACGCCCATGATGATGAGCTTTTCGCGGCTGCGGGCAAAGGGGGCGTAAAGCGCCTTAAGCATTTCCGCGCTCTTGGCGTTCTCCGTGCCCACAATGACGCGGTCGGGCTTCATGAAGTCCTTCACGGCGTCGCCCTCTTTGAGGAACTCCGGGTTGGACACCACGTCCACGTCCACAACCGCGCCGCGCGCGGCCAGCTCGCGCTCCAAAATGGCGCGCACGCGGTCCGCCGTGCCCACCGGCACCGTGGACTTGTTGATGACAATGAGCGGCTTGGCCACCGTGCGGCCTATTTCTTCGGCCACGGCGTCCACAAAGGAAAGGTCGCACACGCCGTCTTCACCGGAGGGCGTGCCCACGCAGATGAAGGCGAATTCGGCCCCGTCGCCGTCAAAGCCCAGGCCCTCGGCCAAGCTGTCGGTAAAGGTCAGCCGCCCTTCAGCGGTGTTGCGGCGCACCAGTTCCTCAAGCCCGGGCTCGAAGATGTGGATGCGCCCGGCGCGCAGGGTGGCGACGACCTTGGGGCTCTTGTCCACGCAGCGCACGTGGTTTCCCATCTCCGAAAGGCAGGCCGCCGTGACCAGGCCGACATATCCGGTGCCGACGATGCAGACATTCATGAACAGGCTCCTGACGTGAAACGTGCTGAGGGTTGCTCTTTGCCGCCTTGGGGGTACCTTCCCCGGGTGGTGATGTCAACGCGCGGGCGTGTTTGAAGCGCTGCCGCGCCAGCCGCGCGCTGTTGCCTTTGGACCGGGGGAAGCGTATGAAAAATGAAACCGTTCCTCAAACCGGAGGCCCTCATGCCCCTTCTCTGCGTCAACGTGGATCATGTCGCCACCCTGCGCCAAGCCCGGCTGGGCCAAGAGCCCGATCCCGTCCTGGGCGCGCACGAGGCCGAACTCGGCGGCGCCACCGGCATCATCGTGCACCTGCGCGAGGACCGCCGCCACATCCAGGACCGCGACGTGGAGATTCTGCGGCGCACGGTGAACACGCACCTGAACCTGGAAATGGCCGCCACCCGCGAAATGCAGCAGATCGCCCTCACCATCGGCCCGGACACGGTGTGCCTGGTGCCCGAGAAACGCCAGGAGCTGACCACCGAGGGCGGGCTCAACTGCATCGGACGCGAGGGCGAGCTCTCGGCCTTCCTGGCCCCGCTGCTGGAGCGGGATATCGCCGCCAGCCTGTTCATCGACGCCGACCCGGCGCAAATAACCGCCGCCAGCCAGACCGGGGCGCAGTTCATAGAGCTGCACACCGGCCACTACGCCGATGCGCGCACCCCGGCGGAGCGCCAGGCCGAGCTGGACAAGGTCCTGGCGGGCATCCGCCACGCCCAGGGCCTGGGCCTCAAGGTGAACCTCGGCCACGGGCTCAACTACGTCAACGTGCTGCCCTTCGCCCAGGTGCCGGGCATCGTGGAATATTCCATCGGCCACAGCATCATGGCGCGCGCCATTTACACCGGCATACGCCAGGCCACCCGCGACATGGTGGACATCCTGCGCGGGTTTGTGGACTAGCGGGAGCACTGCGCATGATTCTGGGCATGGGGCTGGACGTGGCGGAGATCGCCCGCATCCGCGAGAGCATGGCGCGTTTCGGCGAGCGCTTCGTCGCCCGCCTGCTGACCGAGGCCGAGGCCGCCGCCATGCCGGAAACCAACCCGGCGCAGTATGTGGCCGCCCGCTTCGCCGCCAAGGAGGCCTGCGCCAAGGCGCTGGGCACCGGCTTCGCCCAGGGCGTCACCATGCACGCCATTGAGGTGCGCTCCCTGCCCTCCGGCGCGCCCACCCTGCTGCTTTCCGGCCGGGCGCGGGAACTGGCCGAAGCCATGGGCGCAACGCGCCTGCATCTTTCCCTGACCCATGGCCGCGACGTGGCCGCCGCCGTCGTTATTTTGGAGGGCTCCCCCCTGTAAGGCCCATTGTCCCGCTTCGCTCTTCTGGAGGACACATGTTCGAGCCCTTGCCCACCCCCGCAGAGATGGCCGCCTGGGATCAGGCCGCCATCAAGGATTACGGCCTCAAGGCCGAGCTGCTTATGGAAAACGCCGGGGCCTGCGCCCAGGACGCCCTGGAGCAGGCCTACGGCTCCCTGCAGGGCGCGCGCGTGCTGCTGCTTGCAGGCGGCGGCAACAACGGCGGCGACGCCTTCGTGCTGGCCCGCAGGCTGCTGGACCTGGGCGCGCTGCCCCTGGTGCTGCACACCAAGCCCAAAAGCGCCTACAAGGCCGAGGCCGCCTATCACCTGGACCTGGCGCGCCGCGCCGGGGTGGAGCTGGCGCACCTGCCCCTGGCCCGCGCCGCCCAAATTCTGGACGCGCAAGCCCAGCCGGACGTGTTGGTGGATGGCCTGCTGGGCACAGGCTTCAAGGGCGAGCTTGCTCCGGAACTCGCGGGGCTCATCAACGCCGCCAACCGCCTGGGCCAAAAGGCCTTCGTGCTGGCGCTCGATATTCCCTCCGGCCTGTGCGGCACCACCGGCCTGCCCAAGCCGGTGGCCGTGCGCGCCACCCTCACCGTGGCCTTCCACGCGGTCAAGCTGGGCTGCGCCCTGCCCCAGGCCGCGCCCTACGTGGGCGAGCTGGCGGCGCGGAGCATCGGCCTGCCCCTGGCCGCCACCCAGGCTGCGCCCGCAGGCCAGCTGCTCATGACCGGCGACCTGCTGGAGCTGGCCAAGGCGCCGCCCGCAGACCTGCACAAGGGCAAGGCCGGGCACGTGCTGGTAATCGGCGGCAGCGAGGGCCTGACCGGCGCAGCGCAGCTGTGCGGCCTGGGCGCCCTGCGCGCTGGGGCCGGGCTCGTCACCCTGGCCTGCCCGCGCGGCGTGCTGCCGGAAATAAAGGCCGCCATGCCGGACCTCATGGCCCTGCCCCTGGGTCCGGTATGCGCCAAGCAGTGGTCGCCCGCGTGCCTGGAGGAACTGCTGCCGCATTTGAGCCGCTTCGACGCCGTGGTGCTTGGCCCCGGCCTTGGCCGCAACGCAGAGGCGGCGGCCTTCCTGGCCCAGTTCGCCGCGGCCTTCGCCCAGAATTTCAGCGTGGACTTCGGCAAGGCCTGGGCCCCGCCCTGCATCATCGACGCCGACGCCCTGTTCCACCTGGCGCACTCGCCCAAGCTCATGGCCGAACTGCCCAAAAACGCCGTGCTTACCCCGCACCCCGGGGAAATGGCGCGCATTCTGGGCATGGGCATGGGCGAGCTGCAGGCCGACCGCCCCACTGCGGCGCGGCGCTTCACCCAGGCGCATCCCCAAGTGCTGGCCCTCAAGGGCGCGGGCACCCTGGTGGGGCAAAACGGCCTGCTGCACCTGTGCGCCATCGCCGCGCCCAACCTGGCCGTGGGCGGCTCCGGCGACGTGCTGGCCGGGGTAATGGCCGCCTGTCTGGCGCGCGGCATTGCCCCCCTTGCCGCCGCCTGCCTGGGCGTTTACTGGCACGCCCTGTGCGGAGCGCGCCTGGCCTGCGAATTTCCCGGCCGAGGCAACCTGCCCACGGAAATTGCCCATACCCTCCCACTCGTCCTCAAGGAGCGCACACAATGCTGAAGGCCATCGACATCATGACCCCGGACCCCGTGACCCTTTCGCCCGATACCGACATCCGCACCGCCGTGGCCTTGCTCATTGAGAAGAAGATCAACGGCGCGCCCGTGGTGGACGCCAGCGGCGCGCTGGTGGGCGTGCTGTGCCAAAGCGATCTGGTGGCCCAGCAAAAGCAGGTCACCATGCCTTCGCTCTTCTCCCTGCTCGACGGCTTCATCGCCCTTTCCAGCCGCGAAGACTTCGAGCAGGAGATTCGCAAGATCGCCGCCAGCACCGTGGCCCAGGCCATGACCCCGCACCCCAAGGCCGTCAGCCCGCAAACGCCCATCGACGAGATAGCCACGGTGATGGTGAACGAGAAGCTGTACACCCTGCCGGTCATGGAGGGCGGGAAGCTTGTCGGCGTTGTGGGCAAGGAGGACATCTTGCGCACCCTTTTGGAGCACACCAGCTAGGTCCGGGCCGTGCAGCTTATTCTTGCCGACGCAGACCAGACGCTGGCCCTTGGGGCGGCGCTGGCCCGCGCCCTGGCGCACAGCCGCTGCGCCACGGGCGGGCCGGTGCCGCTCTTGCTTTCCGGACCGCTTGGCGCGGGCAAAACCACCCTGGTGCGCGGGCTTGTGGGTGCGCTGCCCGGCGCGCGGGAGGCGGAAGTCTCCAGCCCCAGCTTCAACATTGTGAACCTTTACCCAACCCGGCCCCAGGTGGCCCACTTCGACCTGTACCGCGTGGCCGGGGCCGCGCCAGAAGAATTGCTGGACGCGCTGGACGCGAAGGATGTTCTGGTGGTGGCCGAGTGGATGGAGAACCTGCCGGGGAGCGACTGGCCGGAAGACGCCCTGCACCTCGTCTGGACCGCTGTTCCCTCTGGACGGGCGCTCGAAATCAGGGCATTGGGAAAGGCGGCCGGCGGCCTCCTTGCGGCCCTGGCACCCACGCTAACCCAATGGCAGAAGGATTTCCCAAGATGAAGAACATCGTGGTGCAGAAATTCGGCGGCACCTCCGTGCGCAACCTGGAGTGCATGAAGCAGGTGCTGAACAATGTTCGCCGCCCGCTGGCGAGTGGCGACAAGGTCATCGTGGTGCTCTCGGCCATGGCCGGAGAGACAAACCGCCTCATCGCCCTGTCCAAGCAGTGGTCCCAAACCCCGGACCCAGCGGAGATGGACAGCCTCGTCTCCACCGGAGAGCAGATTTCCGTGGCGCTGTTCGCCATGATGGCCAAGGACGAGGGCATCAAGTGCCGCTCCGTGCTGGGCTTTCAAATTCCCATCGTCAGCGACGACTCCCACGGCAAGGCCCGCATCGAGAACATCGATTCCGAGAAGCTGGTGGCCATGCTGGAGGAGTACGACGTGCTCGTGGTGGCGGGCTTCCAGGGCGTAGACGCAAGCGGCCGCATAACCACCCTGGGCCGGGGCGGGTCCGATACCTCCGCCGTGGCCGTGGCCGCAGCCCTCAAAGCCGAAATGTGCGAGATCTACACCGATGTGCCGGGCGTGTTCACCACCGACCCGAACATCTGCGCCGAGGCCAAAAAACTCGACCGCATCTCCTACGACGAGATGCTTGAGATGGCCAGCATGGGCGCCAAGGTGCTCCAGATCCGTTCCGTTGAGTTCGCCAAGAAATACAACGTTGCGGTGCATGTGCGCTCGACCTTCAGCGACGAGCCCGGCACCATAGTCACCCAGGAGGACACAGTGATGGAAGCAGTGCAGGTTTCCGGCGTCGCCTACGACAAGGACCAGGCCCAGGTTACGCTGGTGGGCGTCATCGACGAACCCGGCGTCTGCGCCTCCATTTTCACGCCCATTGCGGAGCGCAAGATTCTGGTGGACATGATCGTGCAGAATCCCAGTAAGGAAGGCCGCACGGACATCACCTTCACCGTAACCCGCGCCGACCTGGACGCCACCTTGAAGCTCATGGAAGGCCTCAAGGGCGAGATAGGCTACAAGGCCCTCTTGTCCGACCGCAACGTGAGCAAGGTCTCGGTCATCGGCGTGGGCATGCGCAACCACTCCGGCGTGGCGGCCCAGGCCTTCCGCGCCATGCGCGACGAGAACATCAACATCCTCATGATCAGCACCTCGGAAATCAAGCTCTCTTGCCTCATAGAGGACAAGTACACGGAACTTGCGGTGCGCACCCTGCACCAGGTTTTTGTCGGTTAACCCTCAAGCACAAGGATGACCATGCGCCAGGCCAGCATCTACGACACCACGCTTCGCGACGGCACACAAGCTGAAGAACTGCACCTCACCACCGAGGACAAGATTCGCATTGCTTGCAAGCTGGACGAGCTAGGTGTGCACTACATTGAGGGCGGCTGGCCCGGCTCCAATCCCACGGACAAGCAGTTCTTCAAGGAGATCAAGAATTACGACCTGAAGAACGCGGTCATTGCGGCCTTTGGCAGCACCCACAACGCCAAGACCTCGCCGGAGGCCGACGCCAACCTGAAGGCCGTCATCGACGCCCAGGTGGCTGCCGCAAGCATCTTCGGCAAAACCTGGGACTTCCACGCCACCCACGCCCTGCACGTGAGCCTGCCGCGCAACCTGGAGCTCATCTCCGGCAGTTTGGCCTTTTTGCGCCCGCACCTTAAGGAGCTGTTCTTCGACGCGGAGCACTTCTTCGACGGCTTCAAGGCCAACCCGGAGTATGCCATAGCCTGCCTGAAGGCCGCGCGCGAGGCCGGGGCCGACGTGCTGGTGCTGTGCGACACCAACGGCGGCACCCTGCCCACCGAGGTCGGCGAAATCATCGGCAAGGTGCAGGCCGCCCTGCCCGGCGCTGCCCTTGGCATCCACACCCACAACGACGCGGAACTGGCCGTGGCCAACAGCCTGGAGGCCGTGCGCATGGGCGCCGTGCAGGTGCAGGGCACCATGAACGGCTACGGCGAGCGCTGCGGCAACGCCAATCTCTGCTCCATCATCCCCACGCTGGAGTTCAAGCTGGGCATCCGCACCATCGGACCCGAGAACATGAAGAAACTGGCCAGGGTGGCCAACTACGTGGCGGAGACCGCAAACCAGCGGCCCTTCCCGCGCCAGCCCTACGTGGGCGGCTCGGCCTTCGCCCACAAGGGCGGCATCCACGTCAGCGCGGTGGTTAAAAACCCGCAAACTTACGAGCACATCGACCCCGCCACCGTGGGCAACGAAAGCCGCGTGCTGCTCTCCGACCTGGCGGGCCGCAGCAACATTCTGTTCAAGGCGCGCCAGTACGGCTACGATCTGGACAAGGACGACCCGGCGGTGCTCGACCTGCTGGCCGAGCTCAAGCGGCGCGAGTCCATGGGCTACGACTACTCCGTGGCCGAGGCCAGCTACGAGATTCTGTTCTTCCGCATGATGGGCTGGAGCAAGCGCTACTTCAACATGGTGAACTACCGCGTGCTCGACGCCGTGAACGAAGACCGCGAGCCCTTCAGCGAGGCCACGGTGATGCTGCAGGTGCGCGGCGAGGTGGCCCACACCGCCGCCACCGGCCGCGGCCCGGTGAACGCGCTGGACGTGGCCCTGCGCCGCGCGCTGGAGCCCTCGTACCCCACCCTGGCGCAAATGCGCCTGCTGGACTTCAAGGTGCGCGTCATGACCCTGGCGGACAAGACCGGCGGCGGCACGGCCTCCTATGTGCGCGTGCTCATCGAGTCGGGCGACAGGCAGGACCGCTGGACCACGGTGGGCGTTTCGCACAACATCATCGAGGCCAGCTGGCAGGCCCTGGTGGACTCCATCAACTACAAGCTCTTCAAGGACGACCCGCAAAAATGGCCCCAGCCCGGCGGCAAGCACAACGCCACGGCCCGCAAAGAGGCCAAAAAGCCCTGATGACCACGCGGCGCATCGTCGTTCTGTGCGACAACGTCTCCAGTGCCCCCGCTTGCGGCTGCGAGTGGGGGCTCTCCATGGCCCTTGATCTTGGCGAGCAGGGCCTGTGGCTGTGGGACACCGGCCAGACCAGCCTGTTCCTGGACAATGCCCGCGCCCTCGGCGTCGATGTGGCCACGGCGCGCGGCCTGGCCCTGAGCCACGGCCACTACGACCACACAGGCGGCCTGCCCGCCCTGCTGGACGCAGGCTTTGCCGGAACCATCCACGCCCACCCGGCCTGCGCCAGCGAGCGCTGGGCCGTGGGCAAAAGCGCGCCCACGCGCATCGGCCCGCGCGCGCCCCTGCCCGCCTTCCACCCTGCAGGGCCGCTCACGCAGCTGGCGCCGGGGCTTACGCTCATTACGGGCATCCCGCGCGTTCCAGGCAACTTCCAGGCCGTGCAAGGCTTTTCCTTCGATCGTGACGGCCTTGAGCCGGACGCCGTGGCAGACGACGCCTTCCTGGTGCTTGCCACGCCCCACGGCCCGGTGGTGATTCTGGGCTGCTGCCACAGCGGCCTGGCCAATTCTCTGGCCTGTGCCGAAGAGCGCCTGGGCCACACCAGCTTCCACGCCGTGCTGGGCGGCCTGCACCTGTACAAGGCCGACCCCGCAGCCATTGAGGAGACGGCCCAGGCCCTGGCGCGCTACGGCGTGCAGCGGCTGGTGGCCGGGCACTGCACCGGCGTGGACCGCGTGGAGGCGCTGCGCGGCCTTTTGCCCAGCTGCGCCGTGGAGCACCTGTGCGCCGGGCAGGAAATGCACTTCTAGGTCCGCAGCATCACGCTTTTTATGCCCTACGCACAGCACCAAGCGACAACTACGCAGACACAATTCGCCCCGCCCACGACTGCATTCTCCCCACCGCCGCTGAACTCCGAGTATTTTCGCCCAACCCCTTCCCTTCCTCCAAAGCCTGCGATAGGTTGCTATATGTATCCTATCAAAGAGAAGCATCACTCGCCGGTACGGAGGTGAAGCATGACGGACGCATCGCTGCTTGAATTACGTAAGTTCCTGGCTCCGGAGTCCGTCTTCGGCGCAGGTGCTTCGGCTCTTGCCGGGCGCTACGTACAAAACCTCGGCGCGCGCAGGGTGCTGCTGGTTTCCGATCCCGGCGTGCACCACCTGCCCTGGTTCCAGGCCATCCAGGCCAGCATCGACGCCGCAGGCGTGGAAACAGTGCTGTTCTGCGATGTGCACCCCAACCCGCGCGACTTCGAAGTCATGCGCGGGGCCGAGGCCTTCCGCGCCAAGGGGTGCGACGCCATAGTGGCCGTGGGCGGCGGCAGCCCCATGGNNATGGACTGCGCCAAGGGCATCGGCATCGTGGTGACCAACGACTGCGACGTGCTCGACTTCGAAGGCGTGGACAATGTGGCCAACCCCGGTCCGCCGCTCATCTGCGTTCCCACCACAGCGGGCAGCAGCGCCGATGTCTCGCAGTTCGCCATCATCAACGACACCGCGCGGAAGGTCAAAATAGCCATCGTCAGCAAGGCCATGGTGCCCGATGTGGCCCTCATCGACCCCCTGGTGACCCTGACCATGCCCCCGGACCTGACCGCCCACACCGGGGTGGACGCCCTCACCCACGCCATAGAAGCCTACGTTTCCAACGCCCACGGCCCCACCACAGACCTCTTCGCCCTGGAGGCCATCCGGCGCATTGCGCGGAATCTGCCTTTGGCAATAGCACGCGCGGACGACGCCGAGGCCCGCGCGGGCATGATGCTGGGCAGCATGTATGCGGGCCTGGCCTTCTCCAACGCCATTCTGGGCGCGGTGCACGCCATGGCCCACAGCCTGGGTGGGCTTATGGACCTGCCCCACGGCCAGTGCAACGCCATCCTGCTCGACCACGTCATAGCCTACAACTTCGACGCCGCGCCGGAGCGCTACGCCGACATCGCCCTGGCCCTGGGGGCCGTTCTTTCACCCGCCGCAAGCCAAGAGGAAAAGCGCCAGGCCCTGCTGGACAAGGTGCGCGCCCTCAAGGCCGCCGTGGGCGCCACGCAGGGTTTGGGCTCCCTTGGGGTGCGCCCGGAGCACCTGGACGGCCTCACCGCCTTCGCCATGAACGACCCCTGCATGGTCACCAATCCTAAAACCCCCACGGCGGGGGATATTCGCGCCGTGTACCACAATGCCCTCTGAGAACGACAAGAACGGCCACTCCCTGCGCGACAGGCTCATCGGCCTGGGCGAGCGCTCCATGGCCAAAAGCTACTACCCGGAGCTGCGGCGTAAGCTGGACGAACTGGAGCGCTTCCGCGCCGTGGTGGACCACGCCAACGACGCCATCTTCATGTTTCTGACCGACGACTGGACCGTGGCCGATGTGAACGAAACCGCGCTGATGATGCTCGGCCTGGAGCGGGGGCAGGTGCTGGGCGGGCACATTGCGCGCTTCTTCCCGCCGGAGATCGCCGCGCGCTATGCGGGCGTGGTGGAATCCAACCATGAGGTGGAGTTCCGCAACGGGCACATCGTCACCACCCTTTCCGGCGCGCCGGGCCGCAGCGTGCCCACGGAAATCACCGTCACCCTGCATTCCTTTGCGGGCAAGGGCTACGCCGTGGTCATCGCGCGTGATGTCACCGTGCGCATGATGATCGAGGCCGAGTTGGACAAGAGCCGCCAGCTCTTCGCCTCGTTCATGGAGAACTCACCGGCCATGGCCTTCATCAAGGACCTGGACGGCCGCTACATCTTCTGCAACCCGGCCTTTGGCGAGTGCCTGGGCCTGCCCACGCAAAAAATCATTGGCCGCACCGACACCGACCTGTGGCCCGAGGACGTGGCCCGGCTGGCCCGCGAGTACGACGCCTACGTGCGGGACGAGGGCAAGCCGCTCATGCTCAAGGAAGTGGTGCGCCAGCGCTCCGGCGGGCCGGTGCGCCACCTGCAGGTGTCCAAGTTCCCGCTCATGCAGAACCGCGCCATCATCGGCGTGGCGGGCATCGCCGTCGACATTACCCGCCAGGTGCAGACCGAGCAGGCCCTGCAGCAGAGCGAGGACCGCCACCGCATCGTGGCGGAGTACACCCACGGCATGGAGTGCTGGATAGGCGCCACAGGAGAGATGCTCTACGTCAGCCCCTCGTGCGAGCGCATCACCGGCTACCCGCGCGAGCACTTTCTGGCCGATCCCGGCGGGCTGGAAAAACTGGTGCACCACGCCGACCTGGAGTCCTGGCGGCAGTTCCACGGCCAGGGCCTGGCCGACGAGTCCCTGGACTACCGCCTGCGCCACAAGAACGGCACGCTGCGCTGGGTCAACGAGGTCAAGCGCGACGTGATGGGCGGCAACGGCGGCTCCCTGGGCAGCCGCATCTCCCTGCGCGACATCACCGAACGCAAAGAAATGGAAATCCAGCTGCGCCACCTGGCCCTGCACGATCCCTTGACCGGCCTGGCCAACCGCACCCTCTGCCTGGACCGCATCCGCCAGGCCATGGAGCGCAGCCGCAGGCGCAAGCCCTATGCCTTCTCCATCATCTTTCTCGACTTGGACCGCTTCAAGGTGCTGAACGACAGCCTGGGCCACGCCTTTGGCGACCAGGTGCTCGTGGCCGTGTCCGAGGTGCTGCGCGGCAGCATCCGCTCCTTTGACACGGTGTCGCGCTTCGGCGGCGACGAGTTCGTCATTTTGCTGGAGGAACTGTCCTCCCCGCGCGAAACCATCCAGGCCGTGCAGCGCATCCGCCAGGCCCTGCGCCAGCCCTTTGCCCTTGGCGGCCACGAAATCCAGCTCACGGCCAGCCTGGGCATCACCCTTGGCATGCAGGGGGCGCAAAGCCCGGAAGATCTCTTGCGCAACGCCAACGTGGCCATGCACCAGGCCAAAAAGGCGGGGCGCAACCGCTTCAAGGCTTTCACCCAGGCCATGCTGGAGCGCGCCAGCAGGCTTTTGGTGCTGGAGACGGACCTGCGCGGGGCCATTGCCCGCGGCGAATTCTTCCTGATGTATCAGCCGATAGTGCGGCTGGACGGCACTGCCGCCCTACAGGGTTTTGAGGCCCTGGTGCGCTGGAACCACCCGCACAAGGGGCTCATCTCCCCGGCGGAGTTCATTCCCGTGGCCGAGGACTCCGGGCTCATAGTGGACATTGGCCTGCTGGTGCTGCGCGAGGCCTGCCAAACCTTGCAGGCCTGGCGCGAGAGCACCCCCCTGGCGCGCGAGCTGGTGATGAGCGTGAACCTTTCGCCCCGGCAGTTTTCCGATGCCACCCTGGTGGAGGCGGTGAAGGGCGTGCTGACCGAGACCGGCCTGCCCCCGGACGCCCTCAAGCTGGAAATCACCGAGTCGGCCATCATGGACAACGCCGCCAGCGCGGTGGACAAGCTGCGCAAGCTCAAGGCCCTCGGCATGGCCCTGTCCATCGACGACTTCGGCACCGGCTACTCGTCCATGAGCAGCCTGCAGCAGTTCCCGCTGGACACCCTCAAGATAGACCTTTCCTTTGTGCAGCGCATGGACGCCGGGCCGGAGGGGCTGGAGATCGTCAAGGCCATCATCAGCCTTGCGCACTCCCTGCAATTGCAGGTCATTGCCGAGGGCGTGGAGCGGGAGACCCAGCGCGACCTCTTGCGCGGGCTGGCCTGCGAATACGCCCAGGGCTACCTGTACGCCCGTCCCCTGCCCAAGCTGGAGGCCGAGGAATACCTCGCCGCCCACGCGGTGCTCCAAAGCCCGCAGCAGGCAGCGCGCCAAACGCCGCAGCAAGCCCGCACGCGGCTCAAGGGCGGGCCGAGCGCAGACTGAACGCCCGGCCCGGCGCGCCCCACACCAGCTCCAGCATGCCGCGCTCCGGCGTGCCCAGCAGGCCTATGCCCCGGCCCGCAAGCTCCGCCGCCACGTCCTTATTCGGAAAGTGATACTGGTTCTGGAAGCCGCAGCTCACCAAGGCCATATCCGGGCCAACGGCCTCGTACAGCAGGCCGGAGAGGCTCGACTTGGACCCGTGGTGCGGCAACACCAGCACGCCCGCGCGCAGGTCGCGGCCATGCTCCAGCATGTCCTCTATGCCGTCGCGCTGCACGTCTCCCGGCAAAAGCGCCAGCCCCTGCCCGCGCCACACCAGCCGCAGCACCAAAGAATTATCGTTGGTGCCCCGGCCCGCATAGCCCTGCGCCGGGTGCTGCACCAGCAGGCCCGCGCCGCTGCCCAGGTCCAGCTCGTCTCCGGCCACAAGCGCCGCCGCCGCCAGCCCCCGGCGCGAGGCCGCCAGGGCCGCGTCCAGCAGCTCGGCCAGCCGCCCCTCGGGCCATTGGCCGTTGGTCAGCAGCCGCGCAACCTCGAAGTGCCCCAGAATCCAGGCCAGCCCCTGGGCGTGGTCCGCGTCCGGGTGGGTCATGACCACCGCGTCCAGCCGGGGCGGCCTGCCCCAGGTCAGCGCCGGGCCGACCACGGAACGCCCGATGTCGAAGGTGGGGCTCATGGTGCCGCCGCCATCAATCAGCACCCTGCGGCCGCCGGGCGCGCTCACCAGCAGCGCCTGCGACTGCCCCACATCAAGCACGGCCAGACGCACTTCGTCGCGGGCGTCTTCACGCTCCAGCAGGGCATGAGGCCAGGCCATGAGCAAAAGTCCGAAAAGCAACAAGGCGGGGGGGAGCGGTCCGCGCTGTGCGCGGCAATAGGGGGCCAAGGCCAGCACCAGGCTGGCGCCCAGCAGCTCCGGCCACAGGGGGCGCAGCACCGCCCAGGTGGGAAACCAGCCTGCGGCGTGAAGCTGGTGCAAGAGCGCAAGCATGCCGTCCTGCGTGGCGGCGGCCGCCGCAAGCAGCGCGCCGGAAACGGCCCCAAGGCCCGGCAGCGGGGCCAGGGCCAGGCCCGCCATGCCCAGAAGCTGCACCACCAGCCCCTGCACCGGCAGCCAGGGCAAATTGAGCAAAAAGTTCGGCGGATAGGTGCCGAAATACCATAAGGTGACGGGCAAAAGCGCCAGATTGGCCGCCAGGGTCAGGGCCAGGGCCTCCCAGCCCAGGTGCAGCCAGCGCGCCAGCCGCCCGCGCCCTTGCGGCGCCAAGCCGCTCAGCCAGGGGTGCAAAAAGGCCAGCCCGGCCACGGCCACGGCGGACATCTGCAAACCGATGTCGTACACGCACAAGGGGTCCCAAAACACCAGAAGCGCCAGGGCCAGGAACAGCCCGTCCACCAGGGCGCGGCCCCGGTCGAGCAGAATCAGCAGGCCCCAGAAGGCGAACATCCAGGCCGAGCGCAGCAGGGAGGGGCTGCCCTGGCCCAGCCACACATAGGCCGCCACCAGGGGCAGGGAGAGCAAAATCGCCAGCTTCTGGCGGGGAATGCGCAGAAAGAGCCCAGGCCAGGCCAAGCCCAGCGCCCAAGCCAGGCCAAGGCCCAGCACGGCCACGTAAACCACGTTCAGCCCGGACAGGGCCAGGGTGTGCGAAAGCCCGGCTGCGCGCAGCTCTTCGGTCACGGTCTGGTCGATGCGCGAGCGGTCGCCCAGCAGCAGCCCCAGCACCAGCGCTCCGCCCTGGGTCTGCGGAAGCTGGGAAAGCAGGCGCTCCCGCAGGCCTTCGCGCAGGTTCCACACAGGATTGTGCGGACGCTGGCCCCAGGTCGCCTCCAGCTCCGGCCCGCGCGTATAGGCGCGGAAGAACACGCCCCGCAGGCGCTGCTGCCACTCGAAGTCCGCGCCGCCGAAGTTGGCGAAGCCATGCACGGGCCGCAGGCGCAAAAGCACCTCCACGGTCTGCCCCGGCGCAGGGCGCAGGCCCGGCTCGTCCCAGTCCCAGGCGATGCGGCCCGGCACGGCGACAGGCCCGGCGACAGGCGCGGCGTTTGGCGCAGCGTTTGGCATCACAGACGGCGCGGCGGGTGCAGCGGCACCGGCGGGATTATCCTCTGAAGCGGCGGCAGGCTTGGGCGCCAGGGGAAGCGCCCGGGCGTCCTCCAGCACAAGCTCCAGGCGGCCAAAGGCCTTGTCCGTCACCTCGGCCACGCGGGCCGAGAGCAGCACCTTGGCGCGGTCCTGCGGCACCTGGGCCAGGGTGGCCGGAACCTCCGGCAGCACAAGGCGGGCATGGCCCTGCCCGGCGGCGAAGCAGGCGGCGGTCAACGCCAGGGAGACAAGGCAAGGCGCAAAGCCCGGCCTGCGAAAGAGCACCAGTCCCAGCCACAGCAGGGCCGCGGCGGCCAGGGCGGGTTGCGGGTGCGCCAGGGCCCAAATGCCCGCCACATACGCCAGAAAATAGACCTGCCAGGCCAGCAGCCCCGGCGGGTCGGAAGCCGCAGCGCCCGCGCCCTGCAACAAGTCGCCCTGAAGCTGGCTGGCCCGCACCTGTCCCCCCGGCTCGCCCCGCCCGGCCCGGCTGCGCTACTCCTTTTCCCGGCGGATGCGCGCGCCCACGGCGGAGAGCTTCTCTTCCATGCGCTCGTAGCCCCGGTCCAAATGATAGATGCGCTGGATTTCCGTGGTGCCCTTGGCCACCAGTCCGGCCAGCACCAGGGAGGCGCTGGCGCGCAGATCGCTGGCCATCACCGGCGCGCCTTCCAGATGCTCCACCCCGCGCACCATGGCCGTGCGGTCCTTGAGCGTAATGCGCGCGCCCATGCGGGCCAGCTCGGAAACGTGCATGAAGCGGTTCTCGAAGATCTTTTCCTGAATGGAGCCCGCGCCCTCGGCCACGCACATCAGCGCCATGACCTGGGCCTGCATGTCGGTGGGGAAGCCAGGGTGCGGCTGGGTGGTCACATCCACGCCCATGAGCGGCCCGTTGCGGCGCACCAGCACGGAGCCGTCGGTCTGCTTCTCTATGCCCACGTTCATTTCGCGCAGTTTGGTGATGAGCGCGTCCAGGTCGTCCACGGGGCAGTCGTACAGCTTCAACTCGCCATCGGTTATGGCCCCGGCCACCAGATACGTGCCCGCCTCGATGC
>DIVX01000062.1 GCA_002422505.1 Desulfovibrio sp. UBA6121 | reverse complement strand
CATGAAGGTGTCCATGGTGTCGGTTTCGCGCCGGGCGGCGCCGCCGCACTTGGGGCACGTTGTGTTGACGAAGCTTTCCAGCAGGGGCAGGGGCGAGCGGCCGTCCTCGCGCGCGGTGGCGTCCTCGGGCAGGCGCACGGGCAGTTCGCTGTCCGGCACGGGCACTATGCCGCACTTTTCGCAGTGCACCACCGGAATGGGCGCGCCCCAGAAGCGCTGGCGCGAAATGCCCCAGTCGCGCAGGCGATAGTTCACCGTGGGCTTGCCCAGACCCTCTTTGGCCAGGTGCTCCACAATGACCTGCTTGGCCTGGTCGTTGGGCAGGCCATTGAACGGGCCGGATTGCATCAACGTGCCCGGCTCGGTATAGGCGACCGTCATGCATTTGGTTAGCCCGCCGTCAGCAATCAGGGAATCGAACATTTCTGGGGTGATCCCGGCGGTGAATTTGTGGTCAGGGAACACCTGCTCCCTCTTCTCCGCTGGCGGAGCAATCACCATTTGCATGGGCAGGTTGTACTTGCGGGCAAACTCGAAGTCGCGCTGGTCGTGGGCGGGCACGGCCATAACCGCGCCGGTGCCGTAGCCCATGAGCACGAAGTTGGCCACGTGGATGGGCATGTCCTTGCCGGTGAGGGGGTTGACGCAGTACGCGCCGGTGAACACGCCCTCTTTTTCCAGGTCCTCGGCCCCGCGCTTGATGCGGTCCATGTTGGCCACGTCGCGGCAGAAGGCGCGGACTTCGTCCGCTTTCTCATAGCCTTTGATGAGCTTCTCCACGAGCGGATGCTCCGCCGCCAGGCTCATGAAGGTGGCGCCGCACAGGGTGTCGGGCCGGGTGGTGAACACCTCGACCTCCTCATCGCGGCCTTTGACCTTGAAGGTGAGCTGCGCGCCCACGCTCTTGCCTATCCAGTTCTGCTGCATGGTGATGACGCGCTCGGGCCAGCCGCCGTCCAAGAGCTTCAGGTCGTCGATGAGCTCCTCGGCGTAGGCGGTGATCTTGAGGAACCACTGCTCCAACTGTTTCTGCTCCACCTCGGCGTCGCAGCGCCAGCAGCGGCCTTCCTCCACCTGCTCGTTGGCCAGCACGGTCTTGCAGCCCTCGCACCAGTTCACGGGCGAGTTCTTGCGGTACACCAGGCCTTTTTCCAGCAGCTGGATGAAGAAACGCTGTTCCCAGCGGTAATATTCCGGGCGGCAGGTGGCCAGCTCGCGCCGCCAGTCGTAGGAGTAGCCCAGGCGCTTGAGCTGGGCGCGCATGTCGGCGATGTTGGCGTAGGTCCAGGTGGCCGGGTGCGTTTTGTTCTTGATGGCGGCGTTCTCGGCGGGCAGGCCGAAGGCGTCCCAGCCCATGGGGTGCAGCACGTTGTGCCCGCGCATGCGCTTGTAGCGTGCAACCACGTCGCCTATGGAGTAGTTGCGCACGTGCCCCATGTGGATTTTGCCAGAGGGGTAGGGGAACATCTCAAGCACATAGTACTTGGGCCGGGAGGCATCGACCTCCACCTCGAAGCAGCGGGTTTCGTTCCAATTGTCCTGCCACTTGCCTTCAACCTGCTGCGGATCGTACTTGCCGAAACCCATTGTGCGTATGCCTCCCCTTGAAGCGCGCTGCTATTTCGCCGTGTCGGCTTTCGTGTCGGCCTTTGTCTCCGCCTTGGGGCGCGGGGCCGCCACGGCCTGCTTGTCGATCTTCTTGCCGACATCGCCCATGCGGCCCTGGTCCACGGCGCGGGCCACGGCGTCCAGAATGCCGTTGACGAAGGCGCGCGAGTTCTCGTCGCCAAAGCCCTTGGCCAGCTCTATGGCTTCGTTGATGGCCACCTTGAGCGGAATGTCCTGGCGGTGCAGAATTTCAAACAGCGCCAGGCGCAAAATCGCCAGCTCCACTTTGCCGATGCGGCCGATCTTCCAGTGGTCGGAGTGCTTGCCGATGACCTTGTCGATGTCGTGCAGGTGGTCGCAAATGCCCATGAACAGCTGGGAGGCGAAGCTCACAGCCTCCTCGGAGTCGCAGTCCATCACCGCCGGATTGTCGGCGAAAGTGCGCCTGAGCGACGCCTGGTCGGTCTTGAAGTGCGGGTCGAAAGCCAGCCCGAAGAGCACCTGAAAGGCCAGGGTGCGTCCCTGCCTGCGCGTGCCTTTGCGCTTGTCCGTTATCGTCACCGGTTGCTCCTGCGCGGGAAAAGGGCCTTTGGGCCCAGTTCCGCCTCATGAAAAGTGCCCGCCGGGGAGCGCCCCGGCGGGAAAAAACGCGGGTCTAGATCTGGGCGGCCACGCGGGCGGTTTCCAGCATGGCCATGGCGGCGTCTACGCCCTTGTTGCCGGCCTTGCTGCCTGCGCGCTCAATGGCCTGCTCCAGGTTGTCCGTGGTGAGCACGCCAAAGCCCAGGGGCATGCCAAACTCCATGCTGACGGCGGCTAGACCCTTGGCGCACTCGTTCACCACCACATCGAAGTGCGGGGTGGCCCCGCGGATGACCGCTCCCACGCAGACGATGCCGTCGTACTTGCCGCTTTGGGCCAGCTTTTTGGCGATGAGCGGCATCTCGAAGGCGCCGGGGATCTTGACCAGGGTCAGGTCCTCGCGCGCTGCGCCGTGGCGCACCAGGGCGTCCACCGCGCCGCCGATGAGCTTGTCCACGATGAAATCGTTGAAGCGGCTGGCCACGATGGCGACCTTGAGGCCCTTGGCGTCCAGCTGTCCTTCGATGGTCTTGATGTGCGGCATGATGTTCCTCCGTGCGGAAGTAATTGTGCTATTTTGGGGCGTCGCCCATGCTGAGCAGGTGGCCCATCTTGTCTTTCTTGGTCTGCAAGTAGCGCTCGTTCACGGAGCAGGCGGTCATCTCAATGGGCACGCGCTCCACAACCTTGAGCCCGTAGCCCTCCAACCCAACGATCTTTTTTGGGTTGTTGGTCATGAGCCTCATTTGGCACACGCCGAGGGAAACCAGGATCTGCGCGCCGGTGCCGTATTCGCGCAGGTCGGGCTTGAAGCCCAGCTTCACGTTGGCCTCAACGGTGTCGTAGCCTTCGTCCTGCAGGTGGTAGGCCTTGATCTTGTTGCCCAGGCCGATGCCCCGGCCCTCTTGGCGCATGTAGAGCAGCACGCCCGCGCCCTCGTTCTTGATCATGCACATGGCTGCGGCCAGTTGGTCGCCGCAGTCGCAGCGCATGGAGCCGAACACGTCGCCGGTGAGGCATTCGCTGTGCACGCGCACCAGCACCGGCTTGTCCGGGGTTATTTCGCCCATGAACAGGGCGATGTGCGTGCGGTTGTCCGCCTCGGAGGTGAAGGCTGCGGTCTTGAAGTGTCCCCAGCGGGTGGGCAGCTCGGCCTCGGCTATTTTGGTAACGGCCTTGCCGCCGAACTTCATGCGGTGTTTGATGAGATCGGCCACGGAGCAGACTTTAAGGCCGTGCTCCGCCGCGAAGATCTCCAGGTCCGGCATGCGGGCCATCTGCCCGTCGTCGCGCATTATCTCGCAAATAACGCCAGCGGGCTTGCAGCCTGCCAGGCGGGCGATGTCCACGCTGCCTTCGGTTTGCCCGGCGCGCACCAGCACGCCGCCGCTATGCGCGCGCAAGGGGAACACGTGGCCGGGGGTCACCACGTCGCCCGCTTTCACGCCATCGGCCACGGCCGTCAGAATGGTGTGGCTGCGGTCGAAGGCGGAAATGCCGGTGGTCACGCCCTCGCGCGCCTCAATGGAGACGGTGAAGTTGGTGCCGAATTTGGACTGGTTGCTCTGCGCCATGAGCGGCAACTCAAGGCGGTCGATCATGGCTGGCTCCATGGCCAGGCAGATGAGCCCGCGGCCGAACTTGGCCATGAAATTGATGATTTCGGGGGTGGTCTTTTCCGCCGCGACAACGAGGTCGCCTTCGTTCTCGCGGTCTTCGTCGTCCACCATGATGACCATCCGGCCCTGCCGGATGTCCTCAATGGCTTCCTCTATGGTGCACAGGGGCATGGATGAACCTCTCTCTTGGGGGCGCTACGGCGGCTTTGCGCCTGCCGGGCCGGATTCTCAAACAACAGAATCAGGGTGCTTATCCCAAAATGGGGCGAAGGGGAAGAGTGATTTTCCGTCATCGAATCCAGTGGTTTACAAACGCATCCAAGGCCGGGCCCGTGCGCGGACCCACCGGGACCGCCCCGGCAGGCCCTTTGCGGCCTCGTCGCCGCCGTTGCCGCGGATGTCGCAGTTGTCGATCCGCCCTTGCCTCGGCCCCGGTGCCGGGGGTAGCATGGCGGCAAGCCCCGGATTTGTCTTTCCCACGCTCCGGGCAAGGAGACCCAGCCATGCAAAAGACCGTTCTGTTCGCCTTCCGCGACGACCCCTTGTGTTTTGTGCACGTGCTTTTGAACGCCCTGGACCTGGACGCCAAGGGTTTTACGGCGGGCATTGTGCTGGAGGGCGCGGCCACAAAACTGGTGGCGCTGATGTCCGAGCCCGGCCATTTTCTCAACCCGCTCTACCTCAAGGCGCGGGAGCGCGGGCTGGTGTTCGGGGCCTGCCGGGCCTGCTCGGTCAAAATGGGGGCGCTTGCGGCGGTGGAGGCCGCCGGGGTGCCGCTGCTGGAGGACATGAGCGGGCACCCCGGCGTGGCGGGCTATCAGCAGCAGGGCTTTACTGTCTTGATTTTTTAGCTCCCCTCCCCATTTGGGGATTCCAAAGGGAATCATTCCCTTTGGCGGGGTCAAGGGGCGGGAGCCCTTGATCTTCCCCAAGCCCTGTCAACCCGCTCGTTTTGTCCTTTTACCGGCCAAAACCATTCCTTTTTTGTCCGGCCCAGAAACCACATGGTATCCTTGCGTAATTTGTACCGAGCATCCCGCTTGGCGCACAAACGCCAAGGAGACACAACGCCCTCCCCATTTCTCTCATTCCGGCGCGATGCCGAAAACCCCCGAAGGGGGCGCATTGCAGAGCGCACCCTGAACCTCGGCGGCGAGGCCGAAATCCGGCGCTACGCTTATGATTCGGCAGGACGCCTCGCGCGCGTCGCCGATGGCGCGGACGGTCTGCTGGAGTCCTACCAGTATGACCACGAGGGCCGACGCCTTGCCGACATCAACCCGTAGCGCTTCCGCGGCGAGCGGCGCTACACGTACAGCCCCGGTAATCGGCTACTCCAGGCGGGCCGCGTTCAGTACGGCCACAACAAGGCGGGCTTCCGCAACCTGAAGATTGAGGGCGACCGCGAAACGCACTACCAGTATGAACCCTCGGGCCTGTTGCTGCGCGTGGACCTGCCCGACGGGCGACGCATCGAGTACGCCCACGATGCCGACGGGTTTCGACGCGAGAAACGTGTGAACGGACGCGTAGTCGAGGCCTATCGCTGGCTCGATCCCCTGCGCCTGAGTGAGTTCCACGACGGGCGCGAGTGGTGGCGGCTGGCGTACCTTGAGGGACGGACGCCGGTTGGCGTGACGAACGGCGAGGACTCGTACTTTCTGCTCTGCGACCAGGTTGGCACGCCCCTGGCCCTTGCCACCACGGATGGCCATGTTGTACAGACGATGCAATACGATAGCTTTGGCAACCTGTTGCAGGTGCGTGGCGACGCGGTGCGCCTGCCCCTCGGCTTCGCGGGCGGGCTTTTTGACGCCGACACCGGCCTGACGCGCTTTGTCTGGCGCGACTACGACGCCGACACCGGTCGCTTCACGGCGCTTGACCCCATGGGCGCAAAGGGCGGCGATAAGGACTGGTACGGGTACTGCGTGGACGATCCGGTGAACCGGGTGGACGTGTGGGGGCTGTGGAGCGAGTCAAACAAAGAAGAATCCACTGGGAACGAAAACGAGGATCCAGCCAAGGAGGCCGGCAAGCACATCGTTGGCAGTGGGATAAAAAGCGCGCTGTGGAATGCCGCCAAGGGGTATGCCGCTGATGGCTTGGCCGGAGCGGCAGCACGTGGAGTGCTGGGCCTCGGAACGGGGATGGTCTTGGGAACCGTTCTGGAATACCCCCCGGTCAAGGAAAAGGTGGATCAGACCATCACATGGTTTGAGGACAACTACAAGCCGACCAATGACGGCACTATGCAGGACTGAATGATAAACTCCATGCCGCCTTGCCCGAACTGCGGACGCCCACTGAAGAAAGTCAACTATACCCGCCTCGGGTGGATCAACTTCACTGGAGCGCTGACGTCGGTGTTCTTTGCGTACTGGGCGAGCCCTGCCTATGCTCTTATTGCGGTGGGCGAACTTGGCGTCAGTGTTTTCTATTTCCTGAGGCGAGATACGCACTATGTGTGCAGGCAATGCATGCGCCGCTATGGAGCGGACGAAGTCAGGCAAACAAGCCTGGATGATGGAACTTGAGAAAGTCATCTGTATTCCACGCGTTTCGCAGATCTGCCGATGGAAGTCGGTGAACCGTTGACACCGGCGGGATCCACCAAATGAAAACGGGGCGAGGAGTGTGCGACTCCCCGCCCCGTCGTCGTTGTGGGACACGCCCGGCCGGGTGTTACATTTCTCCCCTTGACCGGGGCCGGGGGGCAGAGCCCCCCGTTGTCATCCTGCTACTGGCACGCCTTGTCCAGCGCGGCCAAAGAGGACGCCAGGCTGGACAGCCCAGAGGACCGTGCGAAGAGCACCGGCTTCATGCTGCCCCGGCACATGCGCTTGACCATGGCGCAGGCGTCGTGGCTCACGCAGTCCACCGGGCAAACCACGGCGTCGGCCTTGGTCAGCAGTTGTTGCAGGTGGTGGGGCGACTGCTCCACGCCGCCGTCGTGGTGCAGCACCTGGCAGCCGAAGCGTTCACCCAGCAGCCGGTACTGGCCTTTGAGGCCGCTTCTGCCGCCCACATACAGCACGCACTTGCCGCGCAGGCGTGGGCAGGGGCAGGCGGCGGGATTGTCGCACGCGCCGCCGCAGGGCGTTTGGGGTTGCAGGCTTTCCAGCAGCGCCAGCTCCAGGGCCTCCACCTCGTGGTCGCGCTCGGTTAGCTGGCTGCGCAGCAGGGCTTCCTCGCGGTAGTTGCCTTCAATGATCAACGCCTGGCGGCGGCTTTCGGCCTCGGAAAGCAGCAGGAGGTCCTGCGTTCTTTCCAACTGCGCGGCCAGGGCCTTGCGGTCGCGGTCCAGTTCGGCCACGCTTTTGGTCTCCAGCAGCTCGCGCAGGCTGATGCGCTCGCGCTCGGCCTTTTCGCGGCGGGCGCGTTCGGCGGCCAGGTCGCGCTCCAGGTCCATGGCCCGGCGCTTCCATACGGCCACGGCGTCGCGCAGCACGGTCTTGCGCTCGGCCAGGGCGGTTTCCAGCCGGTCCACCTTGGCCTGGGTCTCGGCCAGGCGGCGCAGATCGGCCCTGGTGCTGGCCCCAACCAGGTGGGAGAGCATGTGCACCTCGCCATAAATCTGCGCCAAAACTTTTTCGCTGGCGCCCTGGTGCCGCATGACGGACCAGAACGCGCCGGGAATGTCGCCCGCATCGGCCATTTCAGACCACAGGGCCCAGATCTGCTCGTCGGTTTCGGCCTTGGCGAAGCGCTTCATCTGCCGGTAGAATTTCTTGTCCAGGTACTTCTGCACTATCTTGGCCGGGCGGTCGGCCCGTTTGGCCAGGGTGACGAAACAGCCGTGCAGTTCGTAGTCCGAAGCGCCCGGCGGCAGGATGAGCTGCACGCGCGTGGCTAGCTTGCGCAGCTCCGCCGTGGTGAGGCAGGTGCCGACGATGGGGCAGGAATAGTCCGCGTGTTCCCACATGTTGCGCTTGAGCATCTCTGGCCTCCTTGAAGAGGAGTGGTCCCCGGCGGCCTGCTTGCTGGCGGCGGGGCGTTTGTTTTGAAGAAATGTTTCAGGGTCGAACAGCATGGCCCCAGCCTTAATTGAAATTGAAGTTCAATGTCAAGTGGCAGCTTGCAGCTTTGCTGCTTCGAGCTTTCAAAGACAGGAGCTGGCCTCGCAATTGTTCAATACATTTTCGGCGCAGCCGGAAGGGCCCTGCCGCGCGCCTTGGACTTCCCCGCGATTGCTGGTAGGGGACCCCCCCGAAGTTGGCCAGTCATTGTGCAAACGACGCGAGGCAGTCATGAGCGAAGCGCTGATCATCATCGACATCCAGAACGATTATTTCCCGGGCGGACGCATGGAGCTTGCGGGCGCGCAAGAGGCGGCGGAAAAGGCGGCCTTCGTGCTGGCCCGGTTCCGCGCCGCGCGGCGGCCCGTGGTGCATGTGCGCCACGAGAGCATCCAGCCCTCGGCCACGTTCTTCTTGCCCGGCACCCCCGGCACGCACATCCACCCGCTGGTGGCCCCGCTGCCCGGCGAAACCGTCATCAACAAGCATGACCACAACTCCTTCCGCCACACCGGGCTTATGGCCGTTTTGCAACGTTGTTCGGCCACACGGTTGACCATGTGCGGCATGATGACGCATATGTGTGTGGATACGGGCGTACGCGCCGCCTTCGACCTGGGCTTCGAGTGCCAGCTGGTGGGCGACGCCTGCGCCACCCGCGACCTGACGCACGGCGGCCGCACGGTTGCCGCGGCGGATGTTCAGGCCGCGTTTCTGGCCGCTCTCGGCGCCGTGTTCGCCGAGGTCGTCAGCGCCACGGAAATCGATTTGCCACGGATCAGGAGGTCCCCCACATGCGCAGCAAACCCCTTCTTGCCGGCCTCGGCCTCGCACTGCTCCTGACAGGGAGCCTCTTTGGCTGCCTGCCCAAGAACAAGGACTGGACCCACCCCAACGTGGCCAGCCCGCGCAAGGAGGACCTGCAGTTCGACGAGGACAGCGCGTTCTGCGAGGGCAAGATTGATGCGCAAGCGCAAGGCCCCGCCCGCGACAAGGCCATGGCCGACTGCCTGACCCGCCTGGGCTGGCAGCGCAAGGAATAGGCCATGGCGCCTGGCACAGTCTTCGTCGCCGGGGCCACGGGGTACGTGGGCGGACGTTTGGTTCCGCTGCTTTTGGCGCACGGCTATGCCGTGCACGCCGGGGTGCGCAGTCCGCGCAAGCTTTCCGGCAGGCCCTGGGGCGCGCATCCCGGCCTTACGGCCCTGCAGGCCGATGTGACCGACAGGGCCAGCCTGGCGGCCGCCATGCGCGGCTGCAGCGTGGCCTTCTACCTGGTGCACTCCATGGGCGCGGGCGGAGATTTCGCCCAGGCCGACCGTGACGCGGCCCGCAACATGGCCCAGGCCGCAGCCGAGGCCGGAGTTCAGCGCATCATTTATTTGAGCGGCCTTGGCGACGACGCCCCGGGCCTTTCCGAGCACCTGCGCTCCCGCTCGGAGGTCGGGCGCATCTTGGGCCAGGGCCCTGTGCCCGTCACCATCCTGCGCGCCGCCGTCATCCTGGGCTCGGGCAGCGCCTCCTTCGAGATCATCCGCAATCTGGTGGAGCGCCTGCCGCTCATGATCACCCCGCGCTGGGTGCGCACGCGCTGCCAGCCCATCGCCATAAGCAACGTGCTGGGCTACCTGCTGGGCTGCCTGGAAAACCCGGCCACCGCCGGGCTCACCCTGGATATCGGCGGGCCGGACGTCTTGACCTACGGCGAGCTGTTCCACACCTACGCCCGCGCGGCGGGCATCCGCGCCCCGCTCATCATCCCCGTGCCCTTTCTGACGCCGACCCTGAGCGCCCATTGGGTCAACCTCATCACCCCGGTGCCCGCGCACCTGGTGCGCCCGCTCATAGAGGGGCTGCGAAACGAGGTCGTCTGCCACGACAAGCGCATCCACGACCTGGCCCCGCAGACGCTGCTTTCCTGCCACAACGCCATTGTGCAGGCCCTTTCCGAGGCCGAGCTTGGCCCGGCCCCCAGTTGCTGCTTCGACGCGGGCCAGGTCAGCCCCCCGGATTTTCTGCCCGGCCGCACCCAGTGCCCGGCAGAGTGGAGCCGCCCTGGGGATGCGCCCTTTGCCGGGGGCGCGCTCTTCACTGCGGATTACTCCGTGATTCTGGACGCGCCGTCCAGCCGCGTGTGGGACGCCGTGGCGCGCATCGGCGGGGATACAGGCTGGTACGCGGGCGATGTGCTCTGGCGGCTGCGCGGCCTGGCGGACAAGCTGGTGGGCGGGCCGGGGCACATGCGCGGCCGCCGCGACCCGGAAACGCTGGGTCCGGGCGACGCCGTGGACTTCTGGCGCGTGCTGGACATTGTGCCCGGCAGGCGGCTGTTGCTGCTGGCGGAAATGAAGGTGCCCGGCGCAGCCACCCTGGAGCTGGCCCTGGAGCCCGCCAACGTGGACGGCCTGGAGGCCACGCGGCTTTCGCTTTTCACCAGCTTCCGCCCGCGCGGACTGTGGGGGCTGTTGTACTGGTGGAGCATGTACCCGGCCCACGGCCTGCTGTTTCCGGCCATGCTGCGCAACATCGCCCGCGCGGCGCACGCGCTGGTGCTTTCCGGCCCGTCCAAGCTTCCCCCTGTCCAGCCGGGCGCTGGCGCAAGGAAATCTCGTCCATGAGCAGAAACGCCAACACGGCCCTGCGCGAGGGCTTCACCACCGGCTCCGCCGCCGCCGCCGCCGCCAGGGCGGCAACGCTCTTCGCCCTTACGGGCGAGGCCCCGGCCCGCGTGGATATCCCCCTGCCGCCGCCCCACCCGGCGGAGCAGGGGCGGCTCAGCATCGCCATAGCCCACGTGGCCGACGACGGCATGGGCGTGCGCGCCGCCGTGGTGAAGGACGCGGGCGACGACCCGGACGCCACCCACGGCGCGCGCGTCGAGGCCCACGTGATTCTGGACCCGGCCTTTTCCGGCGTGGGGCCGCATGTGCTCATCGGCGGCGGCGTGGGCGTGGGCCGCGTCACCCTGCCGGGCCTGCCGGTGGCTGTGGGGCAGGCGGCCATCAACCCCGGCCCCCTGGAGCAGATACGCGCCAGCGTGCTTGAAGTTCTGCCGGACTATTTCAAGGGCATTGCTCTGGTGGTCATAGAGGTTCCCGGCGGCGAGGAAATAGCCCGGCACACCCTGAACCCGCGCCTGGGCGTCACGGGGGGCATTTCCATTCTGGGCACGGGCGGCATTGTGCGGCCTTACAGCCACGGGGCCTGGGCCGAGTGCGTGGCCCGCAGCCTGGACGTTGCCCGCGCCGCCGGGCACGCCTGCGCCGTTATGACCACGGGCCGCCGCAGCGAGCGGCTGTTTCAGGAGCGCCACCCGTTCGCGCCGGACATCTGCCTTGTCCAGGCGGCGGACTTTTTCGCCCATGGCCTGCGCGCGGCGGCGCAGCGCGGCTTCGAAACCGTGGTCTGGGCCGTGTTCTTCGGCAAGCTGGTGAAGCAGGCCCAAGGTTTCGAGAACACCCACGCCCGCGAGGCCGAGCTGGACTTCGCCCTCTTGGCCCGCTGGGCCGGGGAGGCCGGGGCCGACGCTGCTGCGCGGGCGGCCATCACCGGGGCCAACACCGCCGCCCAGGCCCTGGCGCTGCTGCCGCCCGCTGCGGCCCGCAGGCTCGCCGCGCTGCTGGTGGAGCGCGCCAAGGCGGCGGCTAGCGCCCACCTCGGCGGGGCGGCCCAGCCGCAGGTGTGCTACGTGGTCTTCGCCCTTGAGGACAGCGCGGGCGGCTGTCTGTACGCCGATTCTCTGGACCCGGCGCTGTTTTTCCCGTCCGTCCCCCTTCACCTTGGCCCCGGTTCGCGGTAAGGGGGACGCCATGTTCAGCAAATGCCAAAATCCCGTTCATGTTGTGGGCCTGCGGCCCGGAGCCCTTACCCCGCCGCCGGGCGTAGAGGAAATTCTGAGCCGCGCCCAGGTGCTGGTGGCCGGGCGCAGGCTGCTTGAGGCCGCCCCGCGCTGCTGCAAACCGGAACGCGCCATCGCCATCACCGGGCCGCTTTCGCCCATTCTGGACGACATCGCCCGGGAGCGCGCGGCGGGCCGCGCCGTGGTGGTGCTGGCCGACGGCGACCCCCTGTTCTTCGGCCTGGGCAAGCGGCTCATAGAGGCCCTGGGGGCCAACTGCGTGGTGGTGCACCCCAACCTGTGCACCCTGCAAATGGCCGCCGCCCGCGTGGGCCTGCCCTGGCACGACGTGCGCGTGGTCTCGCTGCATGGCCGCAACGACTTCACTCCGCTGTTCGCCGCCTTGGCGCGCTTTGAGCGCATCGCCGTGTTCACCGACCCGCAAAACGGCCCGGCGGTCATCGCCCAGGCGTTGCTGGAGCGCGGCGTGGTGGATGCCCAGCTCATCGTGCTGGAAAATCTTGGCGCACCGGGTGAAACAGCCCGCCGCCTGCGCATGGAGGACGCCTGGGACCTGCCGTTCTCCGACCTCAATCTTGTGCTGGTGGAGCGCACCGCGCCCCCAGAGATTCCGCTCATGCTGGGCATCCCGGACCACTACTACTTCCACGAGAAGGGGCTCATCACCAAGCTGGCCGTGCGCGCCACGGGCTTGGCCATGCTGGGCGTCATGCCCGGCTCCGTGGTGTGGGACATGGGCGCGGGCTGCGGCTCCGTGGCCATAGAGGCCTCGCACCTGGCCCACGAGGGCCGCGTGTTCGCCATTGAGCGCGAGCCCCGCCGCGCGGCCATGATCCGCGAGAATGTGCGGCGCATTGGGGCCTGGCTGGTGGAAACCGTGCAGGGCGAGATGCCGGAGTCCCTGGTGGAGCTGCCGGACCCGGACCGGGTGTTCGTGGGCGGCGGCCTGGGGCAGGATACCCGCGCCCTGGCCCACGCCTGCCGCAGGCTCAAGCCCGGCGGGCGCGTGGTGGTGCACGCCATCCTGCTCGATACCCTCATGCGCGTGAAGGACTACTTCCACACCCACAACTGGAACTTCGGCATCACCCAGCTGCAGGCCAGCCAGGCCGACCGCCTGGCCGGAGATTTGCGCCTGCGCGCCCAGAATCCAGTGTTCGTCATCTGGGCGGACAAGCCCGCGCCGCCCCCGGCGTTATGACCGCCGCCGCCGTGTCGTCGGTCAGGGCATCGGTCAGGGCGTCCGCTGGAGCATCGGTCGGAGCATCCACTGGGGCATCGGTCGGAGCGTCCGCCGGGGCGTCCGCACGCTCCGGCGACGGGCATCCCGCCACCGCAATCTATGCCCTGAGCGAGCCGGGGCTGGCCCTGGCCCTGCGCCTGCGCCAGGACCTTGAGGCCGAGGTGTTCGCCCCGGAACGCCTGGCCGCAGGCGCGCCCGGCGTCATCGCTTTTTCCAGCCTTGGCCGGCTTGTGGCCGAAACCTTCGCCCGCTATCCGCGCCAGGTGTTCGTGGGCGCGGTGGGCATCGCCGTCCGGGCCATCGCCCCGCATTTGGCGCACAAAACCACAGACCCGGCCGTGGTGGTGCTCGACCTGGCCGCGCGCTTCGCGGTGAGCCTTGTTTCCGGCCACGCAGGCGGGGCCAACGCGCTGGCGCTGGAAGTCGCCCGGCTCACCGGGGCCACGCCGGTCATCACCACGGGAACGGACGCCCTGGGCCTGCCCGGAGTGGACGCCCTGGCCGCGGCGCGGGGCATGGCCGTGGCCAATGCCGCCGCAGTGAAGGCCGTTTCCGCCGCGCTTTTGGAAGGCCGCGCCGTGCAGTGCTTTGATCCTGAAGGGTGGCTTTTGGACGGCCAGGACGCGGGCGGTCTTTTGGTGCCCACCCGGCCCGAGGACTGGGACGCGCACGCGCCCGGCGTGTGGTGCCATTGGCGGGCTGGGGGGGAGCATGCGCAGACCTTTCGCGCCTATCCGCGCTGCCTGTGCCTGGGCCTGGGCTGCCGCAAGGGCGTGCCGGAAGGTGAAATCCTTGCGCACGTGGAACAAGTGTTTGCGCAGCAGGGCTTGGCCCGGCAGAGCATTTGTGCGGTGGGCACGGCGAGCATAAAACGAGATGATCCGGGGCTTTGCGACGCAGCTGCGGCCCTTGGCCCGGAAGTTGTATTCTACGAGCCGGAAGCCCTGGCGCGTGTGGAGGCCGCCGGGCGATCCGAGACGGTTTTGCGGCGCACAGGCACTGGCAGCGTGTGCGAGGCGTCGGCCCTGCTGCTTTCCGGGGCGGCGGAGCTGCTGGTTCAAAAGGTCAAGTCCACCCGGGTCACCTGCGCGGTGGCCCTCAAACCCGCCCCTTCGGGCGGGGCGCAGTAGGGAGCGATTCGTGGCGGAACGCATCACCGTGATAGGCCTTGGGCCGGGCGACGCCAGCCTGTTGCCCCCCCTGGCCCGGCAGGCGCTGGAACGCGCGCGGGCCATCGTGGGCTACAAGGGGTACATTGAGCTGCTGGAGCCGGAGCTCTTGGCCGGGCGGCAGGTGCTCTCCACCGGCATGACCGGCGAGGTGGAGCGTTGCGGCGCGGCCCTGGACCTGGCGCAAAGCGGCGTGGAGACGGTGGTCGTCTCCAGCGGCGATGCGGGCGTGTACGCCATGGCCGGGCTGGTGCTGGAGCTCATGGAGACGCGCGGCCTGCTGGAGTCCCTGGAGCTTGAGGTGGTGCCGGGCATTCCGGCCCTGTGCGCGGCTGCGGCGCTTCTTGGCGCGCCGCTGATGCACGACTTCGCCGTCATCAGCCTTTCGGATCTGCTCACCCCCTGGGAGCTCATTGAAAGGCGGCTTGCGGCGGCGGCCCAGGCGGACTTCGTGGTGGTGCTCTACAACCCGCGCTCCGGCAGGCGCAAAGATCAGCTGCCCAAGGCTCTTGCGGCCCTTGCGGCCGTGCGGCCCGGCACAACGCCGCTGGGCCTGGTCAAGCGGGCTTACAGGCCCGGGCAGGAGGTCATCGTGACCACCCTTGCCGGGCTGGACCTGGAGGCCGTGGACATGCAGAGCATTCTGCTGGTGGGCAATTCCGCCACGCGGCTTGCCGGGGGGCGTCTTTTAACCCCGCGCGGCTACGCAGGGAAATACGCCCTGGCGGAAAGCGCCAAGTGCGGATCCTCGTGAAAAAAATCCCGGAAAAGTGTGCCGCCTCCCTTGCCAGGAAGCGCGGTTTGGGAGTATCTGCATTACTGTTCGTCTCGGAATGGCTCCCTGGGTACACGGGGAGATGCTTCCATAAGGCTAGAGGTAGAGTGGAGTTTTCACGTACGTGAATAAGGAGGATTGAGGAGCATGAAACGTTCTCTCTTTATGAGCCTGGTCGTTGCTGCCCTGGCTTGCGCCCTGGCGTTGCCCCTGTACGCCGCCCCGGCTAAGAAGGCCCCTGACGCCGACATCACCTTCAAGGCCCCTGAGGGCATGAAGATGACCAAGTCTCTGGTGAAGTTCCCGCACAAGAAGCACGCTGAAGTGAAGTGCGCCGACTGCCACCACAAGAAGGTTGGCGCCAACGAATACGCCAAGTGCGACAGCAAGGGTTGCCACGACAACGTGACCGCCAAGCAGGGCAAGGATTCCTACTACGCCGCTTTCCACGGCAACACCGCGAAGTCCTGCGTGGGCTGCCACAAGGCCAAGAAGGCCGAGAAGCCCAATGTCCCGACCGCTTGCGACAAGTGCCATCCGAAGGCCTAGCACAACGCACGCTCACCAAGGGGGTTGCGAAAGCGGCCCCCTTTTTTTAACTTTTCCTCCTGGAGGAGAAGACCATGCCGCCGATTTCTTCATCTAAAGACGATGCCTTCGACCTTGACGGCCTGGACCTGAAGCCCTCCGGAGCCAAGAGCAAGTCCAAGGCCGCCGAGAGCGACTTCGAGAAAGAGCTGGAAGCCCTGTTCGCCGAGGAGCTGGCCTCTTCCGACGAGAAACCCGCTTCCGCCCCTCCTGTGGGCGGGCCGGAGTTCGAGGAGGACGCCCTGCTGCTGGACGACCTTGTGGAAGACGCTCCCCTTGCGCCCAGCGCCCAGACGGAGGAGGCCGAGGACGACATCCTTGATCTTTCCGCCTTTGCCGACGGGGGCGAGCTGGACCTTGCGCCGCCGGATGAGACGCCGGGCGGCAAGGACGGCGACATCGACCTTTCCGGCCTGGACGAGCTGATTAGCGGCCTGGGCGAAAAGAAGCCCGCCGCGCCCCCAGAGCCCGAGATCCTTGAGCCTGAGCCTCTGGAACCGGAGCCCCTGGACAGCACGGACATGGCCGACCTGCTGGAGACCCTGGACGTGCCCAAGGCCGCCGCCAAGCCGCAAGCCCCCGTGGACGAGGCCGAGGAGGATCTCCTTGAGCTCTCCCTGGGCGACCTGGTGGAGGAGGCCGAGCTGCCGCAGTCCCTGGTGGCCGAGCCCGTTGCGCAAGGCGACGAGCAGGACGACGAGCCGATAGAGCTCATGGACGTAGCCGACTCCATGCTGGACCTGACCCTGCCGGACCTCTCCGACCCGGAACCCGGGCGCGACCTGGTGGCCGAGCAGGAGCAGGCGGACATGGGCGGCGACCTCAACCTTTCCCTGCCCGACATGGACGACCTGCTGGGCGGAGCCGAGCCCCAGGCCGACACGGGCGCGCTGCTGGATGGCGGCGACCTGGACATGACTGGCCTGATGGAGGGCATTGAGCCCTCGGCCGGTGAAGCCGAGCCGGAAGCGGAGCTTTCCCTCAATCCGCAGGACCTGCTGGATCAGCTCTCCGAGCCCGCCGCAGCAGCGGCCACCGCGCCGCTTGTCGATGCGGCCCCTGTGTCTGCCGACCTGCCCGACCTTGAGCTTTCCGTCGATTCCGAGCCCGTTGCCGAAGTGCTGGCCGAACCCGCCATGCCTTTGGCCGAACCCGCAATGCCTTTGGCCGATGCCGCCCTTGGTGCAGTGGCCGCCGCCGTGGAGGAGACCCCGCAGCCGGAGCCCGTGGCAGCGGCGGAACCTGCGCCAGAAGCCGCGCCAGCCGTGGCCGCCGCACTCGTCGCCGCACCCGTCGCCGCACCCAGCGCCATGGTTTCCAGCGAGGCCCTGGCCGGGCTGGAGCAGCGGCTGGCCGAGCTTGCCACCCAGGTGACCGGCGGCAGCGTGGCTGTCGTGCGGCTGGAGGGCCAACTGGCCGAGCGCGAGAACGCCCTGGCCGACCTGGAGCAGCGCCTGCTGGCTTCGCAGGAGGAGGCCCGGACCCTGCGCGAGGAGCTTGGCGCCCTGCGCACCCAGTTGGAAGACAGCCTTGGCGCCCAAGTGGCCGAGGCTCGGCAGGCCGCCCAGAGCGCGGCGGACAAGGCCGAGGCCCTGGCCGAGCGCGTGGAGGGGGCAGAGAAGGTCTCCGCAGGCACGGGCGAGCGCCTGGCCCTGTTGGAGGACCGCCAGACCCAGCTGGACCGCGAGATCTTCGCCGAGATCTCCCGCGCCGTCCCGCGCGAAGCCGCCCGCGTCATCCGCGAGGAGATCGCCCATCTGGCCGCCAGCATGCGCGACGAATAGACTTGGGTGGGGGCGCACAGCCCTTTCCCCCGTTTGCAGCATACACGGAAAAAGGCCGTTCCCGCACAGGGGGCGGCCTTTTCTTGCGCCCGGCTGCCGTAGCACAAGGTGGCGCGCGGTCTGGCAGGCCCGCAGTTACGCCTGGTTTGCGGGCACCAGCACCGTCACCGGCTCCACGATGTCGAAGCTCCGGGTGGACTCTATGAGGCGGTAGATGTTGGCCTCGTTCAGTTCCGCGTCCTTGGCCAACAGCAGCATGCCGTCCACGGAGACGATGTCCTCCTCAAGGATCATGTTCTCCTTCAGGTCGCGCATGGTTACGCGGCGGCGGGTGTAGCCGGAATCCACGGGGATGGTGCTCTCGAAGGTCCGCAGAATGTCCGGGTCGTACACGCCCTTGACCCCGTGCATCTGCGTGAAGATGGCTGCGGCAGGCAGGCCCCGGTTCAGCAGCATGTCGTAGTCCAGCACCACCTTGAGCACCCGCGCGCCAAAGGGCGGCGAGGCGTCGTACCGGGCGTGCTGGTGTTTTATGATCTCTGAAACCAAGGCCATGCGCGCAATGTTGGCCAAAACGCCCGCGCCCACGGTGGGGTGGGTCTCAAACAGCTTGCGCTCGTCCGGGGCCAGGTCCTTGCCAGCGGCGATCTTGTCCAGCAGGGCCTTGGGCAGGGAGACGCAGCCGATGTGCGAGAGCATGGCCGCCATGTCCACCTCCCAGAATTGGGGGATGAGCAGGACTTTGGACAGGCGGTGCACCAGTCCGCGTATGCGCAGCGCCCGGCCAAAGGCCGCCGGATTGGCCAGGCTCAGCACGTCGGTGAGGGCCTGGATGGAACCGTGCAGGGTTTCTTGCAGAAAGCTTTGCTCGGCGATTTCCAGTGTGTGCTGCTCCAGCCCGGCGGCCAGGTGCGCAATGAGCGACTCCACCGATGCGGGCCGCAGCACCGCGCGGAAGGCCTTGCCGTCTTCCACCGCGCCAAGGGCCAGGTCCAGCTCCGTGCGCTGGGCCAGCAGAAGGCCCACGGTGTGGGGGTGCGCGGTCTTGATCGCCGCCAGCAGCGTCACGCCGTCTTTCTTGCCGAGCTTGCAGTCGCAGAACACCACGGCGAAGGGCCCGTGCGCGCGCACGGCCTTCAGCGCCTCCTCCACGCCCACGGCAAAGGTCATGTCGAAACGCGCGCAGAGGCGCTCCCGCGTGTTGGCGAGCATGTTGGCGGCGGCCTCGACCATAAGGATCTTTGCGGGCATGGTTTTTTCCTTTCTTGTGGCGCGGGCCGCCAGCAGCGGCCATTGGTGCGGCTGCAATACTGCGCCTTGGCCTGTGAGGCAACTGCGTAGGCGTATGCCTGCCTGCGCGCCCGGCTTCCTCGCCGCACTCGACGAAGGGGGGGGCGCCGTGGTACGGGTTTGCACCAAACAAGGGGGGAGGGGCCTTGCCGGTTTCTTCCCCTTTCCCGCCCGGGGTCTTCCGCGTGGTGCGGTCACGACCATTTCCCACCGGGCGGGTTTTCAAAGAGTCAAGCCGGGCCAAGCGCCCGGAGAAAAGGGAGCGGGCATGGATTCGCTGGAGAAGCAGGCCCTGCAGGTGGCCAAAGAGATCGTGGTCAAATTCATTGAGGTGGGCCGCATTTCTCCGGCCAATTTCGCCGAGCATTTTTCCGAGATTTACGGCGAGGTGCTGGGCACCGTTTCCGGTCGCCGTGGCGCGGCCGACGGGGCAGCAGAGACCGAGGACAAGAGCGAAGGGAGAAAGGGCGTTTAGACCATGCAGCGTTCCCCCACGCAGGAAGAAAGCCAGCGCGACCAACTGCACGGCAGGCAGGTGGCGGCCATGTTCGGCCGCATTGCCCGCTGGTACGACTTTCTCAATCACACCCTGAGCCTCGGGCTCGACATCTACTGGCGCTGGCGGCTGGCCCGCGTGGCCCTGCCCAAGCCCGGCGGCGTGGTGCTGGACCTTGCCGCAGGCACCCTGGACGTGTCGCTGGCGCTTCTGCGCCAATACCCAAACATCCGCGTGGCAGCGGTGGACTATACCCTGCCCATGCTGGCGCGCGGCAAGCTCAAGCTCACCGGCGGCCTGGAAGAGCGCATTCTGCCCGCCCAGGGCGATGGCCGCCTGCTGCCCCTGCCCGACGAATCCATGGACGCCGCCACCATCGCCTTCGGCATCCGCAACATCCGCCCGCGTATGGCCGCCCACAAGGAAGTGCTGCGCTGCCTCAAGCCCGGCGGGCGCTTTTGCATTTTGGAGTTCGGCACCGGCAGGCGCAAGGTTTGGGGCGGGCTGTACAATTTTTATCTGGACAAGGTGCTGCCCGGCGTGGGCAGGCTGTTCTCCGGCGACCGCGCGGCCTACCGCTACCTGGCGGAGACCATCCGCGAGTTCCCGGACGAGCGCCAGCTTTCGCGCGAGCTTATGGACGCCGGGTACGCGCGCGTGTTTCACGTTGCCATGCTATCGGGCATCGTGTACCTGCATGTGGCGGAAAAGATGGGCCCAGAGCAGCCCAAAAGGGAGCGCCAAGAGCGCGATGCAGCGCCTTTGGGCGAGCCGCCCCTGCGCTGCTTTACGCCGCTGGACCCCGGCCTGGCTCCGCATGCCGAGCCCGGCGACGAGGAAGAATCAGGGCGCTAGGCCCGTCTAGAACGACCTGCCCAGGGCCACCAGCAGCACGCCCAGAATCATGGACGTGAGCCCCAGAACGCGCAGGGCGCGGGGCGGGCGGCTGGCCAGGGTCAAAAGCACAGAGGGCATGCGCTCGGCCAGAAGAAAATAGGGCAGGCCCTCCATGAGGAAGGCCAGGCCAAGGGCGATGAAGAAGAGCGACCAGTCGAGGTTCATACGCCCGTTGTATCCGCGCGGGCGCGGGTTGTCCACCGGGCGGGAGCCTGGTGAAGGTACGAGAAAGGAAGCGACATGGCGTTGAAAACGAGTCTTGAGGATCTGCGCGCCGGGCGCGCCAGCGTTGCCGTTGTCGGCCTGGGTTACGTGGGCCTGCCTCTTGCCGTGGCTTTGTCCCGGCATTTTCCCGTCATTGGGTTTGATATTTCGCGCAAGCGCGTGGACGAGCTGGCCAGCGGCGTCGAACGCACCGGCGAGGTGCTGCCCGCAGACCTCAAAAGCGCCACGGTGGCCTACACCTGCGATCCCGCGCGCCTGAAGGACGCGGCTGTGATCATTGTGGCCGTGCCCACGCCCATAGACGAGCACCGCGCCCCGGACCTCAAGCCGGTCATCGGGGCCACGCGCACGGTTGGGGCCAACCTCGCCCCCGGCGCGGTGGTGGTGTACGAATCCACCGTCTACCCCGGCCTTACCGAGGAAGTCTGCGTGCCGCTTTTGGAGGAAACCTCCGGCCTCAAATGCGGCCAGGGCTTCTACGTGGGCTACTCGCCGGAGCGCATCAACCCCGGCGACCGCGCCCACACCCTGGAGACCATAGTGAAGGTGGTGGCCGGGCAGGACGAGCCCACGGCCGAGCTGCTTTCCGGGCTTTACGGCGCGGTGGTCAAGGCGGGCACCTACCGGGCCTCGTGCATCAAGGTGGCCGAGGCCGCAAAGGTCATCGAGAATACCCAGCGCGACCTCAACATCGCCCTGATGAACGAGCTGGCCGTGATTTTCGACCGCATGGGCATCGACACCCTGGAGGTGCTTGAGGCCGCCGGGACCAAATGGAACTTCCTGCCCTTCCGCCCCGGCCTGGTGGGCGGCCACTGCATCGGCGTGGACCCCTATTACCTTACCTTCAAGGCCCAGGCCCTGGGCTTTTCGCCCCAGGTCATCCTGGCCGGGCGCTCCATCAACGACGGCATGGGCAAGTTCGTTGCCGAGACCTGCGTGAAGAAGCTCATCGCGGGCGACGTGAAGGTCAAGGGCGCGCGCGTGGGCGTGCTTGGCTTCACCTTCAAAGAGAACGTGCCCGACCTGCGCAACACCAAGGTCATCGACGTGGTGCGCGAGCTTGAGGAGTACGGCATTGAGGTTTTGACCACCGACCCCATGGCCGACGTCGAAGAGGCGCGCCACGAGTACGGCATCGGGCTTTCCCCCCTGGAGAGCCTGCGCGAGCTGGACGCCCTGGTGCTGGCCGTGGCCCACAAGGAGTATGCCGGGCTTGGCTTCGACCAGCTGCGCGGCTGGTTCCGCAAGGGCTCTGCGCCGCTGCTGCTTGATGTGAAGGGACATTTCGACCCCGCGAGCGCCGAGGCTGCGGGCTTCCGGCTCTGGCGGCTGTAAGGCGCGCCATGCCTGTGCTGGTCGCCGCCGCCACCGGGCTGGAGCTTTGCGCCGCCCTGAAGTGTTCCACGGCGGCCCCGCAGGGGCAGGTTTTTGAGGCCTCGGCCTTCGGGCGGCCCGTGCTGGCCCTGGTCACGGGCATCGGCGTCATAAACGCCGCCCTGGCCCTGGGCCGGGCGCTGGAGCGCCACGCGCCCGCAGGCGTGCTGAACCTGGGCGTGGCGGGCAGTTTCGACCTTGGCGCGCACCCCCTGGGGGCCGTGCGCCTGGTGGAGGCGGAGATTTGGCCGGAGTACGGCCTGCTGTTTTCCGGCCAGTGCGCGGCCGATGCGCGCGGCCTGGGCTTTTCTCTTGATGCGGGCAAGGCTGCCGTCCCCGGCGCTGTTTTTGAGCGCCTGGACTGGAACGCCCCGGCGGAGCTGGCGCGCCTGGGGCTGAACGGCCCAGGCTGTGGCCGCGCGGGCTTGGCGTGCGCGGCAAGCCTCACCGTCAGCGGCGTTACGGCGGATGCGCCCCGCGCCAAGGAGCTTAGCGCCCGCTTCGGCGCCGGGCTGGAGAACATGGAAGGCTTCGCCCTGGCCTACGCGGCGCGGCTTGCCGAGCTGCCCTTTGCGGAGCTGCGCGCAGTGTCCAATGCCGTGGGCGCGCGCCCGCCGCAAGGCTGGGACCTGCCAGGGGCGCTAACGGCCCTGGGCCAGGCCGCGCAACAAATTTTCGCCCCCTAGGCGGGGCTCGGCCAAACGCTTTCATCCTTCAACCAGCGGACGTGGAAACGGCATGAACGAACTGCGCGCCTATTTCGCCCGGGAAATACCCGGCATCAACGCCTTCCTCGCCGCCGAGGCGGACAAGCTCGACGGACTGGTGCGCGAGGTGGCGCGCCATGTGCTGCTTTCCGGCGGCAAGCGCATCCGCCCCATGCTGACGCTTTTGTGCGCGCGCGCCCTGGGCCATACAGGGGGCGACCCGCTGCCCATGGCCTGCGCGCTTGAAATGCTGCACACGGCCACGCTGCTGCACGACGACGTGCTGGACCAGGCCCAGACGCGCCGGGGCCAGACCAGCGCCCATGTGGCCTTCGGCATTACGGAAACCATCCTTGCGGGCGATGTGCTCCTCGCCCTGGCCAACAAGCTGGGGGCGGACTACGACCTGCCGAGGCTGAACGCGCTTTTGGCGCGCGGCATAATGGCCACCGCCGAGGGCGAGATTCTGGAGCTGGCGCACACCATGCGGCCCACGGTGGACCGGCAGACCTATCTGGACATCATCATCGGCAAAACCGCCCGGCTGATTGAGACCTCCTGCCGCTGCGGGGCAGCCTTGGCCAGCCGCGACCGCGCCGTGGAGGATGTGGCCGGGGAGTTCGGCCTGAGCCTGGGCATTGCCTTCCAACTGGTGGACGACGCCCTGGACTATACCATTTCCGAGAGCGAGATGGGCAAGCCCGCCGGGGGCGACCTGCGCGAGGGCAAAATGACCCTGCCGCTCATTTTGTACCTGGAATCCCTGCCGGAGGCCGACGCCAAGGCGCTGCTGGCCGCCCTGCGGGAAAAGCGGTTAACCGAGGCCGAGGCCGCGCGCATAGTTGTAGCCATTCGTGAAAAAGGCTTGGCCGAGCAGACCCGCCAGGCCGCACGCGGCTACATCGACGCCGCCCTGAGCCAGCTGGACGCGCTGCCCGCCGGACCGGAGCGCACCGTTCTGGCCCAGGCGGCGGAGTACGTCCTTACCAGACGCAAGTGACCGGGGGACCGATGGCCGGGAATCTGCTGCTTAATTCGCCGCACCTGCTTCAAAGGATCTCCCTGTCGCCGGTCATGCTCCGGCTCATGCAGGAGGCCATCAAGCCGGAGCCGGACTTTGCGGTCATGGGCGAGACCATCCGCCTGGACCCGGCCCTGGCCACCACAGTGCTGGGCCTAGTCAATTCCGCCTTCTACAGCCTGCCCCAGAAGGTGACGGACCTGAACCGCGCCGCTCTGGTGCTGGGCAGCCGCGAGATTCTCAAGGTTGCCGTCTCCATGACCCTGCACAAGGACCTGGAGCGTGGCTTTCCCGAATGCCACTACGATTTCTACCCCGACTGGCGGCTCATCGTCTGGTCGTGCATCGCCGCAGAGCTGCTGGCGGCCAAGCTGTGCCCGCAGCAGGCCGACCACGCCTACCTGTGCTGCCTGCTCAAGGACGTGTCGCTGCTGTTTTTGCGCTGCGCGGCCAGGGAGCTTTTGCCCGACCCTGACCAGCGTGACCGCATAACCGTGCTGGGCCGGGGGCAGCTTGCGCGTGAGGCCGAGGCCTGGGGCATGCACCATGGCGCGCTTTCGCAAATGCTGCTGGTGCGCTGGGGCATTCCGGCGGAAATGTGCGAGAGCGTGCGCTTCCACCATGCGTTGGATTCCCTTTCCGACCAGCCGCCCCTGTCGCAGGCCGTCACCCTGGCCACACAGTGGGCGGAAATGGAGCTGGGCCACGCCAGCGGCCCCTTTGGCGTGGTGCAGTTCGAAGGTCTTTTGCGCACGGTGCTGGGCATTTCCGAGCGCGAGGTGGACGCCCTGCGCGCGGAGTGCCTGGGCAAGTTCCGCTCCATGCTGGCCTCCCTGGGCATTGCCGAGGGCGAAGAAAACCGCTCCTACTACCGCCACTCGGTCAAGCTCATGCAGGGGTACTGTTTCCTCAGCATGGACCTGCTGACCGCCGAGGGCGGATTGTCCTCCGTGGCGCGGGTGCTGGGCAAGCACATCAAGCTCAACTGGGACGTGAAGAGCTGGGACGTGGCCCTGCGAACGCCGCAGGGCGCGGGCTACCGCGTGTTCCACCTTACGCCCCAGGGCCGCCTGGAGGGCGGGGAGGGCGTGCACGAAGCCGGGGACATTCCCTGGCGCGTGCGGTCCCAGGGCTTGGAGATCATTTCCTCCGGCAGGCGCCTGGGCGAGCTGCGCCTGGGCGAGGCCAACCTGCCCAAGCAGGAGCAGGATAACCTGACGTTGTACCTGCGATTTTTCGGCCAGGGCTTTGAGCATTACAGCGCCCGGCAAATTGTGCTGCACGAGAAGGGCCTGGCCCTCGACGCGTTCCCCGTCGGCCTCGCCCGGCTGGATGCCCGGGGCCGCGTGCTGGAGTCCAATGCCCGGCTGGACGAACTGCTGCATGTGCAGGCCCCGGCCAAGGGGCGCGCCCTGGCGGAGCTGTTGCCCGGCGGGGCTTCCGGCGCACCCGTTGGCGAAACCGGGGCGGCCTTTGCCGCCTTTGTGGACGAGGCCGGGCGCGAACGCTTCGGGGCGCTCGACTTTTCCACCGACCGGGACGAGAATGGCCTGCCGCGCGGCGGGGCGCTGTATCTCTCGGCCCACCGCGCCGGGGATGGCGGCATCCTGGCCCTGCTTGACGATTTGCGCGCCCTGCGCGAACCCCAGGTGCAGGCCCTGCGGCGCAAGGGCTTTCTGGAGCTGCTCCTGGGCTCCATGCACGAACTGGCCCTGGTGGTGGCCGATGGCGTCATCGGGTTCTGCTCCCGCCCGGAGCTGGGGCTTGCGGGCCGGGAGTTCTTCCAGGTCTTCGCCCCGGTGGCGGCCAGCGCCGGGCAGTGGCGGCCAGCGCTTTTGAGCGCGGAGGACCAAGCCCATGCGGAGGCCCTGCTGCGCACCCTCGGCGGGGCGGAGCTGCGCCTGGAGCTGACCTTTGCGCCTTTTGGCGGCGCGGGCGCGAAATCCGGGCCGGAGTGCCTGGTGCTGGGGCGCGACGTGACGCAGCTGCGCCGCCTGGAGGCCCAGCTCAAACAGGCGGCCAAGACTTCCGGGGACTGAACAAGACTTTTTGCGTTCAAACACGCTAGAAACGGCCAGGAATCTGGCTTCTGAAGGAGACTTCCGTATGCTTTTGCGCTTTGAGTTGGGCCTGAAACCCCAGGTGCGCGATGTGGTTGGCGAGCGCGTTGCGCGCAAGATCAAGAACGAGCTGGGGCTCGACCTCTCGCGGGTGGGCATTGTGCGCGTGTACACGGTGGAGGGCCTGGATCAGGCCCAGGCCAAGGCCGTCATCGACGCCGGAGCCCTGCACGACCCCGTGCTGCACGAGGTGTCGCTTTCGCCCCTGGCTAAGGCTCAGGACTTCGACTGCGTGCTTGAGGTGGGCTTTCGCCCCGGCGTGACCGACAACGAGGCCAAGACCGCGCGGGAGACCATCCTGCTGGTGCTGGGCCTTTCCGGCGCTGCGGCCAAGAGCATCAGCGTCTACACCAGCGTGCAGTACCTGCTCAAGGGCGCGCCCGGCGCACAGCTGGACGAGAAGACCGCCCTGCACATTGCGCGCGATCTGCTGGCCAACGAGCTGATCCAGCGCTTTGAACTCAAGAGCGCGGCGCAGTGGGCGGCGGAGCCCGGCTTTGCGGCCAAGGCGGCCCGCGTTACCGGCCAGGCCAGCGACGACGTTGCCGTGGTGCCCCTGACCAGCATGAGCGACGAGGAGCTAGCGGCTTTCAGCCGGGCCAACACCCTGGCCCTTTCCCTGGGGGAGATGAAGACCATTGTGGCCTATTACAGGGACCCGGCGGTGCGCGCCGCGCGCAAGGCCGTCGGCCTCGCCCCGGCCCAGGTGGAAAACCCCACCGACGCGGAAGTGGAAGTGCTGGCCCAAACCTGGAGCGAGCACTGCAAGCACAAGATCTTCACCGCCAAGATAGAGTATGAGGACGCCGACAAGGGCAGCCGCAGGAGCATCGACAGCCTGTACAAGACCTGCATCAAGGGCAGCACCCAGGCCATTCGCCAGGCCAAGGGCGACCAGGACTTCTGCCTGTCCGTGTTCAAGGACAACGCGGGCGTCATCCGCTTCAACGAGAAGCTGAACGTCTGCATCAAGGTGGAGACGCACAACTCGCCCTCTGCGCTCGACCCCTACGGCGGAGCGCTCACGGGCATCGTGGGCGTCAACCGCGACCCCATGGGCACGGGCCTGGGGGCCAACCTTTTGTGCAACACCGATGTGTTCTGCTTCGCCTCCCCGTTTTATGAGGGCGAGCTGCCCCCGCGCCTGCTGCACCCGCGCCGCGTGCTTGAGGGCGTGCGCGAGGGCGTGGAGCATGGCGGCAACAAGAGCGGCATCCCCACGGTCAACGGGGCCATCGTGTTCGACGAGCGCTACCTGGGCAAGCCGCTGGTGTATTGCGGCACCGTGGGCACCATGCCCACCCGCGTGGCCGGACGCCTGAGCCACGAGAAATGCGCCAAGCCGGGCGACGTCATCGTCATGAGCGGCGGGCGCATCGGCAAGGACGGC
>DIVX01000049.1 GCA_002422505.1 Desulfovibrio sp. UBA6121 | reverse complement strand
GGGCGCCGTGGCCGATGTCGCGGCGGCTGGGGCCGCGCAGAATGCGCACTTCGCCCACGCAGTAGGGGGGGAAGTTGTAGTGCAGCATGAAGCGCTTGGTGTCTTCGCCCACCAGGGTCTCAATGCGCTGCTCATCGCGGCTGCTGCCCAGGGTGGCCACGCACAGGGCGGCGGTTTCACCGCGGGTGAACAGGGCCGAGCCGTGGGTCATGGGCAGCACGCTGGCGTCGATGGACAGCGGGCGCACGGTGGTCAGATCGCGGCCGTCCAGGCGGATTTTCTCCGTACGGACGCGCTCGCGCACGATTTTCTTCTCCAGGTCGCCCACGATGCCGGAAGCCTGCTTCACGGCGTCGGCGGTTTCGGCGAACTTCTCGGCCACGGCCACCAGGGTCTTGGCCTTGGCGGCTTCCTTGGCCTCGCGGCGGGCCATTTTCTCGGTGATGGCGAAGGCGGCCTTGAGCGACGGGGTGGCGATCTCCTCGACATAGGCGGCAATGGCCGCGTCGGGCTTGGGCAGCACCACTTCCATCTTGGGCTTGCCAACCTTCTCGCGCAGTTCGTCCTGCAGGTCGAACAGCGGGGTGAGCTGCTTGTGGCCGAACTCCAGGGCCTCGGCGACCAGTTCCTCCGAAACGAAGCTCGCGCCGCCCTCAACCATGACAATGGCCGAGCGGGTGGCGGCGAAGATCAGGTTCAGGCTGCTCTGGTTGGTGATTTGCTTATAGGAGGGGAAGAGCACGAACTGGCCGTCCACATAGCCCACGCGCGCGCCGCAGATGGGGCCCTCAAAGGGCATGTGGGAGAGGTGCAGCGCGCAGGAGGCGCCGGTGATGGCCAGCACGTCCGGGTTGATGGTGTCATCGGCCGAGAGGACCGTGGCGATGACCTGGACCTCGTCGCGGAAGCCCTTCTTGAACATGGGGCGGATGGGCCGGTCGATGAGGCGNNATCTCGCGGCGGAAGTAGCTGCCGGGGATGCGCCCGGCGGCGTAAGACATTTCCTGATAATTCACGGTGAGGGGGAAGAAGCCGCGGTCGATTTCCAGGGTCTGGTTCACGGCGGTGACATGCACCACAGTGCCGCCCGACTGGATCCACACCGCGCCGCTGGCCTGCTTGGCCATCAACCCATGTTCCAGGGTGATGTCCATGTTGCCGCAACGGGCGGAAAGGCTGATCTTCTTGTGGGGTACGAGCATGAATTCTCCTTGACTGTTGCCGTCCCGACGCCTGCTCCATGCCCGATGTTTAGCCGGCTTGGGGAAGGGCTCTTGCGTGAATCGCAAGAACGCTCTCCGCAGCCAACTAAAGGGGTCTTGAGCCTAGTGCGCGTCGCGGGCGCGGTTGTGCGCGGGCGGGATGCCCGCTTGGAAGCGCCGCAGGGGCGGGGAGGGCGCAACTGCTCGCCCCGCCCCTGCGGCCATGAATTTCTTACTTGCGCAGACCCAGGCGCTCGATGAGCTCGCGGTAGCGCTGGATGTCCTTGTTCTTCAGGTAGTTGAGCAGCTTGCGGCGCTGGCCGACGAGCTTCAGCAGGCCGGTCTTGGAGTGGAAGTCCTTCTTGTGCACCTTAAAGTGCTCGGTCAAGTAGGTGATGCGCTCGGTCAACAGCGCCACCTGGACTTCCGGAGAGCCGGTATCGCCCTCTTTGCGCTTGAAGTTCTCAATAACCTGGGTCTTTCCTTCAGGCGTCATAACCACAGCTGTTTCCTCCTCGTCTTTCCCCGGCTGTGCAGGGCAAGACTGTTGTGCCGGGGAGCTCCCCGTTCAGGTGGCGGGAGTGGCGTCCATCCACAACCCACGCAGGATAGTCCAGCGCAGGGCGCCGTCCTTGGTCTGAGCCTCCGCCAGGGCAACAGGTTCACCCTTGTCATCAACCAGCATGACCTGCTCGCCGGGTTTCCCCAGGAGCTCGTCGCCGCTTGGTCCGCCCACCGGAAGCCAGGCCCCGTTCTTAACGAGGGCGGCCAGGGTGGAGGAAAGGGTGATGCTGCGCCAATGCGGGAGCATCTTGGCCAGCGGAATGACCCGCCCGGCAAAGAGCTCCGGCTCGCCAAGAACCGCGTCCAGACTGTACGAGGCGTCAAGCCCATAGGGCTCGCACGCCTCCCGCGTGAGCTGCGCAAGCGCTGCTCCGCACCCGAGCCGAATCCCCAAGCTGTGGACCAGGGAGCGAATGTACGTGCCCGCCAGACAACGTACCCTGAACCGTGCGAAGGGGAGCTCTATTTCCAGCGGTTCGACCTCATACACCTCGATACGCTTCTCCTTGACCGGCACGGTCTCGCCCTTGCGGGCGAGTTCATACAGGGGCTTGCCCTCGTGCTTGGCCGCAGAGTATGCGGGGACTTCCTGCTCTGTGAGGTCCTTCCAGGACAGGATGGCCGTCCGCACATCTTCTTGCGAAATATTGCCCAGGCCTTTTTCCTCAACCACCTGGCCTTCCATGTCGAAGGTATCGGTGGCCAGTCCAAGGCGCATGGTGCCGGTATAGACCTTGGCCCCGCTGGTGAGATAGCCCGCCAGCTTGGTGCCCTGGCCAAGAAGCACCAGCAGCACGCCCTGCGCCAGGGGGTCCAGGGTGCCTGCGTGGCCTATTTTGCCCTGGCCCAGGCCATGCTTGATGCTGTTCAGGCAGCCCGCGCTTGTGGGACCGCTCGGCTTGTTCAGCACCAGCAGGCCGTCGAGCTGGCCCGCGCTTCTCTTGCGCTTTCTTCCCATGTGCCTGCCTACACCAGTCCAAGGCCTTCGCCAAGTGCTTGCACGAGGCGGTTTTTGGCCGTCTGGAGATCGGCGACAATGGTGCCGCCAGCGGCGTTTCTGTGCCCGCCGCCGTCAAAAAGCGTCGCAACCTTCTGCATGTTGTCGGCCCCGGTGGAGCGCAGGCTGAACTTGAACGAGCCGTCGGGCTCCTCGCGCAGCAGGGCGGCAGCGCGCGTGCCGCGCAGACGGCGCAGGAAATTCACTATCTCTTCGGTGTCGGAGGCATCCGTGTCCGTGCGTTCCATCATCTCGCGGGTGACGACGGCCAGGGCCACGAGCCCGCCGAAATGCATCTCCGAGGTGGAGAAGCTTTTGCCCCACAGGCGGAAGCGGTTTACGGTCCACTGGTTGCGGATTTTCGCGTTCAGTGGGCCGGGCTGCAGGCCCAGGCGGATGAGCCGCGCCGCCAATTCCAGGATGTCCGGGGTGGTGTTGTCGTAGGTAAAGAAGCCCGTATCCGTGGCGATGCCCAGGTAGAGGGCCTCGGCCAGGGGACCGGTGAGCGGCAGCTCAAGGGTGTCCGCCAATTCGGCTATCATTGCCGCAACTGCGGGGTAGGTCTCGTCCACCCAGTTGTGCTGGCCGAAATCGGGGTTGCCCAGGTGGTGGTCGATGTTGACCACCGGCCGCGAACCCATGATGGCTTGCAGCTCCGGGCCAACGCGGCCGGGCGCGCCGCAATCGAGCACGAAGATCCAGTTGGCCTCGGTGCCGGTCAGGCTGGTGTGCACCGGGCCGGGCAGGGGCAGCCAGTCGAACTGGTGCGGCATGCCGCTTGGGTTGTAGAGGCAGAAGCGCTTGCCCAGGGCTGTAAAAATATGGCCCAGCGCAACCGTGGAGCCCATGGCGTCGCCGTCCGGGTTCACGTGGGCGGCCACCAGAAAGCCGTCGCTCTTGCGGATGAGCTCAGCTATCCGTGTGACTGGGCTTGGCATAAATCATGTCCTCAAGAAAGTCGTCGTGGGTGAAGCGCAGCTCCGGCAGGGAGCGCATGTTCATGCGCCGGGCCAGGCCGGAACGCAAAAAGCCCCGGGCCTTGTTCAGGCCGTCCAGGGCGCTTTTGCGGCGTTCTTCGCCGCCGCCCACGGTGAAGGAGACAAGGGCGATGCTTGAATCCGCGTTCAGCTTGCAGCCGGTCAGGCTCACAAGCTCCAGGCGCGGGTCCTGCACTTCCTCAATGAGCATGGTGGCCAGCTCTTGCAAAATCTGGTCGCCCATGCGGATGGATCTTCTGGTACCTGAAGCCTTCATTCAATCTCTCCGGCGCTGCCGAACACTTCCGTGTCGCAACGCACCAACTCCGCCGGGGAAATGGCTTCCACCATCGCCAAGGCCTTGGACAAACGGCTTTCGACCTTTGCGGTCTCGCCGGAAACAGTCACCACTGCCAGCACCAGCTTCTGGTGCGCATCCTGGGCCTCAACCTCGCTTACGGCAACATTGAAGGTGTTGCGCAGCTTCTGCTTGAGGCTTTGCGCCACCTGCCGCTTGCCCTTGAGCGAGCTGTTGCCGTGCAGGCGAAACTCCAGGGTCAGCACACCGATGATCATGTAAGCCTGCCCGACGGCAAAGGCAATGCCCGAAGGCATTGCCCCTGCCCGGTTTGTTAATCGATGGTGCGGGCGACTTCCTTGGTCTCGAAGGCCTCGATGATGTCGCCGATCTTGATATCGTTGAAGTTCTCCAAGCCAACGCCGCATTCGTAGCCCTTGAGGACTTCCTTGGCGTCGTCCTTGAAGC
>DIVX01000132.1:20726-46092 GCA_002422505.1 Desulfovibrio sp. UBA6121 | reverse complement strand
GGAGTTCCTGCTGGACAAGATGCGCAAGACCAAAAACAACAATGAGTTCTTGAACATAATGAATAAGTAAGCTCCCGGCATAAAAAAGAAAACCAAGAGAGGATGCGTCGCTGGCGCATCCTTTTTTCTTTTAGCGACCTGTGCTACAAACAGCCCACTTGGTGGCCGCCTTGTGCTGCCGCCGCAACACTGGAAGCTGCATGAAACACCGGACCCTGCCCACCATCGCCCTGCTCGCTTCGCTGGTGTTTTCCGCCGCCGTTTGTGTGCAACCCGTCCTGGCCGCCGGCATGTTCGGGTCCATTTCCGTGGCGGATGAAATCGAAATGGGCAAGAAGTTCGACGAGACCATTCGTGCGCAAATGCCTTTTGTCGATGACCCGGAGATTGTGTTCTATGTGAACTCCGTGGTGGAGCGCGTGGCCAAGGTCCTGCCTCCCCAGGCTTTTCCCATAAGAAGCGCCGTGGTGGCCAATAATTCCATGAACGCCTTCGCCATCCCCGGCGGCTACATCTACATCTTTACCGGGCTTATTCTTGGGGTTGAAAACGAGGCCGAGCTGGCCGCCGTCATCGGCCACGAATTGGGCCACGTGACCGAGCGCCACGTGGCCAGACGCATGGAGCAGACCAAGTATCTGAACATCGCCTCCATCACCGGCGTTGTGGCCGGTGTTTTGCTTGGCGCTTCAGGCAGCGGCGGCAACAGCAGCAACCTTGGCCAGGCGCTCACCATGGGCTCCATGGCCGGCGCGCAGTCGGCCTTCCTCATGTACACGCGCGACAACGAGCGCGAAGCCGACCACGTCGGCCTCAACTACCTCGTGAAATCCGGCTACAACCCCAACGCCATGCCGCAAACCTTTGAGCTGATGAACAAGAAGCGCTGGTTCATGAGCGGCGACAACATCCCCTCCTACCTCACCACCCACCCCGGCCTGGATGAGCGCATCGGCTATCTGCGCGACCGCATCAAGCACATGCCTGCGGACGTTCTGGCGCGCGACTTCGAGCGCGAACGTTTCCTGCGCATCCAGACCCTGCTGCGCGCGCGCATGGTCTCCCCGGAGACAGCCCTGGCCTACTACGACAACCAGCCCAAGGAACAGCGCAGCTGCCTGGACCAGGCCTGCCGGGGCATCGTTCTGGACCGGCTGAAGCGCCAGCAGCAGGCCGACCAGGCCTTCACCTCCGCCCTGGCCTGCGCGCCGGACGACCCCCTTGTGCTGCGCGAGGCGGGCATCTTCTATTTCAACCAGGGCAGCATGAACAAGGCCGCGCCGCTTTTGCAGAAGGCCTCCATCCTGAACCCGCGCGACGCCATGAGCATGTTCTTCACCGCGCGCATCATGGCCGAACGCAAGGACTATCGCGGGGCCATCAGCCTCATGGAGCGCGTTTCGCGCGAGGTGCCCAAAGACGCCGAAGTGCGCTATCATCTTGGGCGCATCATGGGAGAGAGCGGCGATATCTTCGGCGCGCACCTGCAGCTCAGCTACTCGTCGTTCTATGGGCGCGACCGCAAGAAGGCCGCGTTCCACCTGGAGCGGGCCAAAACCCTTGCCAGCACCGACGTCCAGAAGCGCCAGTTGGAGGAATTGCAGCGCACCATCTCCGGCCCTGGCGAAGGTAAAGACGGCAAGGACGGCAAAGAACCCAAGGATGGCAAGGGCGGCGAAAAGCCCAACGGTACCTCCAAGTTGCAGCGGCTGCGGCTTTTTTAGCCACCCTGGCGCATCCACACCAAAAGGAATCCCCGAACGCACATGATCGTCGCACGCACCCTTGACGAGCTTCACGACACCATCACCGGCTCCTGCGTCACCATCGGCAATTTCGACGGCGTTCATTTGGGCCACCAGCGGCTCATGGCGCGCACCTGCGCCAAGGCCAGAAAACGCGGCCTCATCTCCGTGGTCGTCACCTTTGATCCGCACCCCATGACTGTGCTCATGGGCCAGAAAACGCCGCCTTTCATCACCAGCACGCGTCAGCGTCTCAAGTTCATTGAGCAGCAAGGCCCCAACGTGGCCCTGGTGCTGGAGTTCACCCGCCAAATGGCCGCCCTGGAGCCGGAGGATTTCGTGCAGCGCTATCTGGTGGAGGGCCTGGCCCTGCGCGAGCTGGTCGTCGGCTACGACTACGCCATGGGCAAGGGCCGCAGGGGCAACTTCGAACTGCTCTCCGCCCTGGGCCAGCAGCTGGGTTTCGGCGTGGAGCGGCTCGATCCCGTCATCGTGGGCGGCGCGGTGGTCAGTTCCACGCGCATCCGCGACCTCATACAGTCCGGCAACGTATGGGACGCCCGCCCGCTGCTGGGCCGTTTCTTCGAGGTCGAGGGCGAGGTGGTGGACGGCATGAAGCGCGGCGCCTCCAAGCTGGGCTTCCCCACGGCCAACCTGCGGCTTTCGGGCACGTTGCTGCCCAAACCCGGCGTGTATGCCGTCTGGGCCGAGGTGGACGGCGAAACCTACCAGGCCGTTGCCAACGTGGGCGACAACCCCACCTTCGGCGATACCGGCCTGACCCTTGAGGCGCACATTCTGGACTTCAACCGCGACATCTACGGCCAACAGATTTGCCTGCAGTTTGTGCAGCGCCTGCGCTCCGAACGCAAGTTTGACAGCATCGAGGCGCTCAAGGCGCGCATAGCCGACGACGTGCGCCTGGGCCGGGTGATTCTCGCCACCTCGGACGCGCAGCCCGGCGGCGACGCCAGCGGCGACGAGGACGATTAGCAGCCTCAGGAGGCCCCCATGCCCTTCTGGACATTTGCTCAAGGCCGTCTGGAGCTTTTTGAGGGCGACCTGACGCAGAGCCAGGCAGACGCCGTTGTCAACGCTGCCAACCCCGGCCTGCTTGGCGGCGGCGGGGTCGATGGGGCCATTCATCGCGCAGCGGGACCGGAATTGCTGGCGGCCTGCCGAGCCCTGGTGGATAGGCTTGGCCCCCTGCCCACGGGGCAGGCCGTGTTGACCCCGGGCTTTGCGTTGCCTGCGCGCTTCGTCATCCACACGGTGGGGCCGGTGTGGCGCGGCGGCGCCTTTGGCGAGGCCGAATTGCTGCGCCTGGCCTACGGGCAAAGCCTGGCCCTGGCGAAACGGCACGGCTTGGCCAGGGTGAACTTCCCGGCGCTGAGCTGCGGGTCGTACGGCTACCCGCTGGAGTTGGCCGCTCCCCTGGCGCTTTCGGCTCTGCGCCATGGCCTGGAGCAAGACCAGGCGGTCCGGCTGGGCCTGTGCCTGCATGGCCGCTCGGCATATGATTTCTGGTGCGCCAGCGCGAAAAAGCTCTTCGGCGCGCCGCAGGTTCCCTAGCAGCAAGGAGAAAACATGGAGATTCACGGCACTACGATCCTGGCCGTGCGCGGCGAGGAAGGCACGGCCATGGCGGGCGACGGCCAGGTGACCCTGGGCCNNCCTTTCCACCACCCAGAAATACACCCACTTGACCATGGACCATTTGCTAAAAATCTACGACCAGGCCCACCCGCGGGCCAGGGGCAAGGCAGATGACGAAAAGAATTGATATATTGTCCACCACCGTTTTGGCCCTGCGCAAGGAGGGCAAGGTGGTGATGGCCGCGGACGGGCAGGTGACCATGGGCAACACCGTGGTCAAGTCCGGCGCGCGCAAGGTCCGCCGCCTGTATCAGAACAAGGTCCTGGCCGGATTCGCCGGGGCCACGGCCGACGCCTTCACCCTGTTCGAGCGCTTCGAGAAGAAGCTCGAGGCCTATTCCGGCAACCTGACCCGGGCCGCGGTGGAACTGGCCAAGGACTGGCGCACGGACAAGTACCTGCGCAAGCTTGAGGCCATGATCCTGGCCGCCGACGCGGAAACCATCCTGCTCATCACCGGCACGGGCGATGTCATCGAACCCGACGACGGCATGGCGGCCATTGGTTCCGGCGGGTCATACGCCCTGGCCGCTGCGCGCGCGCTTAAGCGCCATACGCAAATGAGCGCCAAGGACATCGCCCTGGCCGCCATGAAGATTGCGGCGGAACTGTGCGTCTTCACCAACGAGAACATCACCCTTGAGACCAAGGAGCGGGAGGCCGCGAAATGAGCTCCCTTACCCCGCGAGAGATCGTTTCCGAACTGGACAGGTACGTCATTGGCCAGGGCGAGGCCAAGCGCATGGTGGCCATTGCCATGCGCAACCGCTGGCGCAGACAACGGCTGGACCCGGAGCTACGCGAAGAAATAGCGCCCAAGAACATCATCATGATGGGCCCCACGGGCGTGGGCAAAACCGAGATTGCCCGCAGGCTGGCGCGCCTTGCCAAAAGCCCCTTCCACAAGGTGGAGGCCACCAAGTTTACGGAGGTGGGCTACGTGGGGCGCGACGTGGAGTCCATGATCCGCGACCTCATGGAGATCGGCATCACCATGGTGCGGGCCGAGGAGCGCGAGAAGGTGCGCGTGCGGGCCGAGAAGCACGCCGAAGAGCGCCTGCTGGACCTGCTGCTGCCAAGCCCCACGCCCAAGCCCGGCGGGTACTCCTTCACCCCCATCCCGGACCCTGCCGCCCCGTCGGCCGAGCCGCACATCGCCAGCGCCAACGATTCCACCCGCGAGAAGTTCCGCCAGCTCTGGCGCGAGGGCAAGCTCGACGAGCGCATGGTGGAGCTTGAGATAGCCACCCAGGAAGGTTCCGGCGTGTCCATCATGGGCATTCCCGGCATGGAGGACATGGGCGGCCAGGTGCAGGACATGCTGGGGCGGTTTTTTCCGCAAAAAAAGAAGCTGCGCAAGATGAAGGTCAAGGACGCCTTCGACGCCCTGGTGCAGGAGGAATCCGACAAACTCATCGACATGGACAAGGTGCAGGACATCGCCCGCGAGCGCGTGGAGCAATCCGGCATCATTTTCCTGGACGAGCTGGACAAGATCGCCAGCAGGCAGGACCATGGCGGGCCGGATGTTTCCCGCGAGGGCGTGCAGCGCGACCTGCTGCCCGTGGTGGAGGGCTGCGTGGTGAACACAAAGTACGGCATGGTCAAGACCGACCACATCCTGTTCATCGCCGCCGGGGCCTTCCACTACGCCAAGCCGAGCGACCTCATCCCCGAGCTGCAGGGCCGCTTTCCCCTGCGCGTGGAGCTTTCCGCCCTCGGGGCCGATGAATTCTACCGCATTCTCACCGAGCCGCAGAACGCACTCACTGTGCAGTATTCCGCCCTGCTCGGCACGGAGGGGCTTTCGCTCTCCTTCACCGACGACGCCCTGCGCGAGATAGCGGCCACGGCCCAGCGCATCAATGAGGAAGCCGAGAACATCGGCGCGCGCAGGCTGTACACCATCATGGAAAAGCTCCTGGCCACAGTCTCCTTCGAGGCCTCGGACATGGGCGGACAAAGCGTGACCGTGGACCAGGACTATGTGCGCGGGCAATTGGCGGACATTGTGGAGAACCGCGACCTGTCGCGCTATATTCTGTAGGAGCGGACATGGATTTAGCCAAACTCAAGGAGATCATCGAAGAGGGCCTGCCCTTCAACAAGCTCCTGGGCATCCGCGTTGCGGAGCTGCGCGAAGGGCACGTGCGTCTGCGCGTGCCCTTCAGGCCGGAGCTGGTGGGCGATCCGCGCAGGCCCGCTTTGCATGGCGGCGTGCTTTCCACCCTGGTGGACGTGTGCGGGGGCTTCGCCGTGTGGACCAGCTGCCATCTGGAGGACCGCATCGCCACCATCGACCTTTCCGTGGACTACCTGCGCCCCGCCGGGGCCAAGGATCTGTATGCCGAAGCCGAGGTGCGGCTTTTGGGCAACCGGGTGGGCAACGCCCATGTGGTGCTTTGGAGCGAGGGCGAGCCGGACCGGCATGTGGCCGTGGGCCGGGCGGTGTACAACATCCGGCGCGGCAAATAGCGCAACGAAAAAAGGCCGGGGAATCCCGGCCTTTTCTTTGTCCTGCCGCCTACGCGGTACGCGGCGTAAACCAGAGGCCAAGGCCCCGTCTGGCCGCTAGGAAGGGTTGGCCTGCTTCACGTGGCATTCGGAACACTTGAGCGGCCCCTGGCCTTTGGCGCGGTGGCAGTCCTGGCACAGGGTATGGTAGGCCGTCATCAGGCCCGGAATGGTGTCGTCCGGGCCGGGCTGGGCGTTGTGGCAGGCGGAGCAGCGCCGCTCGGTGACGCTTCTGCCCGTCATTACGCGCTTGCCCGTGGTGAAGTCGTGGTGGCAGGTGGCGCACTTCACGATCTTCGCCTTGGTGTTGTGCTCGTTGTGCTTGAAGGGCACGGAAAGCGCCATGGGCTGGGTGAAGGACGGGTCGGCCAAGTTGGAGGCCGGGCCCTGGGCCAGCACCGGCAAAAGCCACAAGGCGGTAATCACAAGGGCCGCGCACGGGGCGGCTATTTTTTTCAGCAGCGGGTCATGACGCATGAACTCTCCTGTGTGATGGGGCGTCGGGGCTATCCTTCAAAGGCTTGCGCCGCAGGGCTATTCCGGCGGGCGGCGGGCCGGAGCCGAAGTCGGTGCGGAGGCCCTCCTCCAGGGAACGCATCCGCCCAGGCACAGATACACAAAAACAATGGCCGCGTCACTCCATGCCGAGGCGCTGGCGAAGCAGATCGAAATCAAGGGCGCTGGCCACCAGGTTCACCCCGTGGTTGACCTTGATCATGTCGCGCAGCTTGTGGCGTGAGAGGATGTTCTCCATCTTCTTGGCCACGGAGAACGTGTCCTCTCGCACCATGATGATGGGGGTTTGCAGCACTTCCGAACGGGTGAGGATGATGTCGTTGGGGTGCAGGTTACCGGTAAGGATGAGGCACGGGCAGCTGCCCTCCAGGGCCACCAGCTGCACGTCGGAACGGTCGCCGCCGACGATGATGGCCGAGTTCTTGTGCCGCACGAAATGCGCCAGGAAGTTTTCCACCTGCATGGTGCCGATGAGGAAATTCTCCACCACGCGGTCGGCCTTGTGGTGCGCGCTTATGACCTTGCCGCCCAGGCGTTCCGCCAGGTCGCTCACCTTTATGGCGCTCATGATGGGGTCAGAGGCGATGACGCCCAGCACCGGCACGCCCTTGCGGCGGAAGAACGGCACCAGCAGTTCGTCCACCTCCCCGCGGGCGTCTTCGGGAATGTCGTTCAGGATGACTCCGGCCAGATCGTCGCCCAGGGCCTCGCGGCAGCGCAGCAGATAGTCGTACTTGAGCTCATTCTTATGACGGTCGATAACCACGGCCTTGGCCCCCAGCGCGCGGGAAACGCTTACTCCGTCGAGCCCGCAATACGTGCCGGAGCCGAGGAAATTGCCCGATCCGGCGATGATCATCACGTCCTTGCCCTCGGAGAGCTTGGCGTACGCCTCCACAATGCCGGGCAGCAGGTCGCCGATGCCTTCGCTGAAGGCGCGGCGCGTGAATTCCCGCGTCACCACCACCGGTGTCACCAGGGAGGGGTCCTGGCGCAGGCCCAGCACCTCTTGCAGAAACATGGCGTCCTCGTCGCCGGGCTTGCCGTCCTCTTTGCGGGGCACGGCGCCAACGGGCTTCATGTAACCCACCTTGAGCCCAAGCTTCTTGAAGCGCAGGCCAAGGGACATGGCGATGAGGTTTTTGCCAGAGTAGCCCGTGGTGGAGCCTATGTACACGCCAACCATTCTATTTCCTCCTTGCGCGCTCGCCAAAAGGCTCGGGGCGCATGCGGACGCAGGGTGTCTTCAATGCGTCAGATCAATTGCGCAGGGTGAACCGGGCCTCGGCCACCAGCGCGCCCTCATGATTCACCAGCACCGGGTTGAGTTCCGCCTCGAAGACCTGGGGGAAGTCCTGCGCCAGGGCCGCAAGGCCAAGCAGAACGTCCTCCAGGGCGCGGAGGTTCACGGCAGGCTCTCCGTCCACGCCCTTGAGCAGCAGGTAGGAGCGGATGGAACGGATCATGCCAAAAGCCTCGTCGCGACTCAAGGGGGTCAGGTGGTGTGAAATGTCTTTCAAGATTTCCGAATGGATGCCGCCAAGGCCGAACATCAGCACCGGGCCGAACTGCTCGTCGCGCCGCATGGAGACGATGACTTCCAGCGAGCCCGCCGGTGCCATGGCCTGCACCAGGCAGCCGGAAAGGGGGGCCTCCGGCCGGATGCGCCGCACATGGGCGGTGAGCTCTTTGAAGGCCAGGCGCACCTCCTGCGCTCCGCTCAGGCCCAGCATCACGCCGCCAACGTCTGTGCGGTGGGCCAGCAAGGGCGAAAAGATTTTGAGCGCCACAGGCGCGCCCAGGGCCTCGGCCGCCTGGGCGGCTTCCTCGCTGCTGCGCGCCAGCTCGGTTGCGGGCGTAGGCAGGTTGTAGGCCCCCAGCAGCTCCCTGGCGTCAAAGTCCACCAGCTCCTGCCTGCCCTGGGCCATGGCGTTTTCCACCAGCGTGCGGGCGGCCTCCAGGTTGCGCCGGGGCGGTTCGTATACGGGCACCGGCTTCTGCCGCCACTGGGCGTAGGCGTACATGGCCTCAATGCTGCGCAGGGCCGGTTCCGGGAAGGCATAGCACGGCAGCCCGGCCTGGCGCAAAATGTCGCGGCCTATGCTGCCGTGGGCGCGGCCCAGCAGGCAGGTCATGACCGGCTTGGGCGAGCGGTTGGCCACTTGGGCTATGGCCGCAGCCGTGGCCTCGATCTCCACCATGGCGGTGGGGGCTATGAGCAAAAGCACCGCGTGCACCAAGGGATCGTCGAGCACCGCCTCCAGGCTCTTGCGGTAGCGCTCGGCCCCGGCGTCGCCGATGATATCCACCGGATTATACACCGAGGCATAGGGCGGCAACGCGGCCTGCAAACGCTGGATGGTTTCCGGCGAAAGCCGGGCCATGTGCAGCTGGGTTTTTTCGCAGGCATCGGCGGCGAGGATGCCCGGCCCGCCCGCGTTTGAAAGCACGGCCACGTTGGGGCCGCGCGGCAGGGGCAGGCTGGCGAAGGCCTCGGCCAAGAAGAACAGCGATTCCAGGTCGGGCGCGCGCACGATGCCGCACTGACGGAAGGCTGCGGCGCAGGCGTCGTCGGACCCGGCAATGGCCCCGGTGTGGGAGCTGGCCGCCTTGGCTCCGGCGTTGGTGGACCCGGCCTTGAGCATGATGACCGGCTTCTTGCGGCTCACCTCGCGCGCAACGCGCACGAATTCCTCGCCGCCCTCCACGTTTTCCATGTAGCCCACAATGACCTTGGAGGCCGCGTCGTTGCCCAGGTGCGGCAACAGGGCCGCCTCGTTCAGCACGGCCTTGTTGCCCAGGCTGATGAACTTGGAAAAGCCGAAGCGTTCGCCCCGCGCCCAGTCGAGAATGGCCTGGCAAAGCGCGCCAGACTGCGAGCAAAAGGCCACGTTGCCGGGCACCGGCTGCGAGGCGGAAAAACTGGCGTTGACGCCGTGGGCCGTGTTCATCATGCCCAGGCAGTTGGGGCCCAGCAGGGCGATGCCGTGCGCCAGGGCCAGGGCGGCCAGCTGGCGCTCCAGGCGGTAGCCCTCGCGCCCGGCCTCGCGGAAGCCCGCGCTGAGCACTATGGCCGCCTTAAGCCCGCGTGCGGCCAGGGCCTCGAAGGCGGGCAGAACGTGGTCGCGCGGGACGGCGAACACGGCCAGGTCGATGCCGCCGGGCAGTTCCGCCGTCGTGCGGACCACGGCAAGGCCTTCCACCGTGCCGCCCTTGGGATTCACGGGGTACAGGCGTCCACGGAACCCGGCGGCCAGCATGTTGGCCACCACGGCGTTGCCCACCTTGCCGGGCGTGGCCGAAGCGCCGATGACGGCGACGGTTTTGGGTGCGAAGAAAGCCTGCAGGGCGCGCTGGTCCACGTATCGCTCCAGGGGAAGGCTTGGCGTCGGGCCGTTTGCCCCGCAAAGAGGCAACCGGCGCGCGTCGTTCTAGGCATGGATACACGCTCGGGGCACTCGCCTCAAGGGGCTGCCGGACCGGCCCGCCACTTTTCGAGAGAAATCTCCTGCCGACATGTTGCCGAAAGTTGCGTCAGAACGTATGAATGGTGAATGCTCACTGCGTTGACCCCCGCCCCCCGTCCTGCCGCAAGCGCCGCCATCCTCGTCGGCGGTGCGGCCACGCGCATGGGCGGCGAGCCCAAAGCCCTGCTGCAAGTGGGCGGGCAGAGCATTCTGGACTGGCTGCGCGAGGTGCTTGTGCCGCGCTTCGCCGAGGTGCTGCTGGTGGCCAAGAAGCCGCAGCCCTATCAGAATTTGTGCGGCGCAGATGCAAGCGGCCCCTCCGGAGCAGGCGGTACTGGCCTGCGCCTGGTGCTGGACGCCCTGCCCGACTGCAGTTCGCTCACCGGCATTCACACCGCCCTGGCCAACGTCCGCACGGAGCATGTGTTTCTTACCGCTTGCGATACGCCCTTTTTGCAGCCGCAATTGGTGGAGGCGCTAAACGCCCACCTGCGGCCGGAGGACGACGTGACGCTGCCGCTCAAGCCCGACGGCTATTTCGAGCCTTTGTGCGCGTTCTATTCCCGCCGCTGCCTGCCGCACATCTCGGCCCAGCTTGCCCGTGGCGATCACAAAATCACCCGCTTCTTCGACCGGGTGCGCGTGAACCCGCTGCCCGTGGAAACCCTGCTCCAGGCTGATCCCGCCCTGCTCTCGTTCAAGAACGCCAACACCCCGGAGGAGTTGCGAGCCCTGCGTGAAATCGCAGCCAAGCTGCGCCCCGGCCAGGAGAACACCCCATGACCGAAGAACGCATCTCCCGCGATCTGGCTCTGGAACGCCTCCGTCACCACATTCACGAAAGCGCCCCCCAGGTGCTTGATCTGCCCCTGCTCGATAGTCTGGGGCTCATCTGCGCCCAGGATCTCTTCGCCCAACACTCCACGCCTGCGGAACTGCGATCCACGGTCGACGGCTACGCCCTTTCCAGCCAGGACCTCCGCCTGGCCACGCCGGAAAGCCCGGTGCGGCTGAAAACCAGTGGCCAGATTCGTCCCAGCACCGCCGAGCCCCCGGCCCTCAAGCCTGGCAAGGCCATGGGCATTCTTACCGGCGGCCCCTTGCCCGCCGGGGCCGATTGCGTCGCCGCCGCCGAAGACGTGCGCCTGGAAGGCGAGGTGCTGTGCGTGCCAAACGCCCTGGCTCCAAACGACCATGTGCGCGCCATCGGCAGCGATCTTAAGGCCGGCACGCGCATTGTGCGCCGGGGCGAGGACCTGAGCCCGCAGGTGCTTGCCGCGCTAGCCGTTTCCGGCTGCCAGCGCGCCAAGGCCTACCCCCCGCCCAAGGTGCTTGCCCTGGCCCTGGGCAACGAGTTGGACGGCCTGGACGCCGCGCCAGCGCCCGGGCACATGCCCGCCGACAATTTACTGCTTGTGGCCGGGCTGCTGCGGCAGCGGGCCGTACCGCAGGTGGTGGCCGAGGTATGCCCCAATGATCTTAAAGAGATAGGCCGCAGACTGCGCGAGGAGGATTCCCGCTGCATTGTCACCACCGGGGGCACGGGCCCCGGCGAGCGCGACTTCATACTGCGCGCGGCCCAGGAGGCCGGCTTCACCCCGTTGTTCACCGGCTTGAAGCTTACGCCCGGCAAAAGCATGTTCGCGGCCATTCGCGGCAACACGCTGCTGTTCGCTTTGCCGGGAACGCCCTGGGCCGTGTTCGCCCTGATGCATGCGTTTGTGTTGCCTGCAATGTGTTGGCTGCGCGGCCGCACCCTGCCGGTGCCTGGCCCCATCCTTTCACGGCCGCAGCTGATACCCGTAACGGCGCAGCCGGGCTGGGAGCGGCTGGTGCCCTGCACGGTCTCCGCCATTGGCGCGGAACTGCAGGCGCAGCCCCTGCTCGACCGCAGCCGCGAAGCCCGGCTGGACATGCTGCAAGCCCAGGGGCTGCTCATTGTGTCCAACACCGCTACGGAAGGCGAGCTTGTGCCCATGATTCCCATTTGGGAGAACCGGCGCGGGCACCGCCTGAGCTAGGCGCGGTGTTCTCTGCTGCCCCAGGGGGAAACACCAAAGCGCAAGACGCGACGATGAATAGATGTGACCGAGCGGCGCCTTTGGTCACGGCTTGCCCGCTTCCAGGGGGGACATTCGCTGGGCGCTGCCATCCGGCAGAAGAGCATTTCCTTCGAGGGATGCGTGCTCGCTCGCGGTGGCAGGCGCCTGGAGAACGAAAACAGCGTCCCTCTGCGGCAGCTCTCGTGAGATTCTGGGAGATTCAGTTTTCGGCTTGACCGCCCTTACAGCCTTGTGTATCTAGGCTCCCCATGAGTCAGCCAGCGTAGCTCAGCTGGCAGAGCAGCTGATTCGTAATCAGCAGGTCCGGGGTTCGATTCCCCGCGCTGGCTCCAGAGCAGATTAGGCCCCGCAACGGTTCTACACCGATGCGGGGCCTTTTCTTGGTTGTCAAAACTGGTCAAAAACGAGCACTATTTTCCGCACTTTTGCGCAGACTTTGCGGAGACTCAGCCGGGCCGGTTCTGTCCACGCCTCTTCTCGCCTACCCATTAGTTTTATGACTCAAAGAAATACAGGGTTCCCTTCGCTCCGGCGCCTACACCCGCTTCGCGTCAGCGGCACTATATTTTGCCCGTCTGTGCTGCCGCAAGTTTCGCACAATGACTACCAGAGCAGCTTCGAATCGCCGCAGCTGATGTAAAATCGCTTGATCGGCAAAAAAACGGATACGTAGGCGTTGCCTTTTTGGCTTTGCACGTATATTTATTACGTATGCCCGCGGCTCGGGTCCAGGTTTTGAATCAGCTCCGGGGGGCACGCATATGCATGGTGAAGATCAGGGAGACGAGAAATCATTGAGCTTCGCAGAAAGCGTTGCGGATGATGACGGCTTCATGGTCGCCCGCCAACCGGTGTTCGACCGCAGCCTGCAGCCCTGGGGCACGGCAGTGCGCTTTGAACAGGCGCTTAGCGAATGCGACCTGCTCTGCGACGAAACCACCGCCAACATACTGCTGGAGGCGCACCTGCCCCAGCGCGGCCCGGGGCATGCACACACCCTTGTGGCCTTTCCCCCGCAAGCCATCCTTGAAGGCATTCCCAGAGTGTTGTGGCCGCAAGGCATTGTTGTGGAGCTGCCCGAGGCGGCAGGGTTCACGCCCGGCATTGAGGAGGCCGTTTCCGACTTGAAACAGGCGGGCTTCGGCATCGCCGTGTCTGATTTCGACAACAAGCGCGGGTGCCGTGGCCTGAACGCCCTGGCGGATTTGCTGGTGCTGCAGACCGGGAATGCCCAGGACGGCGACGATCTTGAGGAGCGGATTTTGGCCGCCCACACCTACGAGGCCAAGGTGCTGGTGCGCGGCCTTACCAGCTGGGCCCCCATGCTGCAGGCCAGAACGGCCAACGCAGACATGTTTCAGGGCTTCTTCTTCAACAGGATGAACCTGCGCCAGAGCAAAAAGAGCATTACGGCCACGCAGCTTTCGCGCCTGCGCCTGCTGGAGTGTCTGGGCAAGCCTGATGCCGACTTCAAGGCCCTGGCGCACGTCATTGAGGCGGACGCCGCCCTGACCTACCGTTTGCTGCTGTTCCTGAACTCGGCCAGCTTCGGTCTGGCGCGCCAGGTCATGTCCATTCAGCAGGCCATTGTGCTGGCGGGTTGGCAACCCCTCAAAAAGTGGCTGGAAATCGCCCTGCTCACCGGCCTTTCGCCCACGGCGCGCCACCAGGAATTGTGCTACTACGCCGCGCTGCGGGCAGGATTTCTCAAACGCACGGCGCGCGCGGCGGGCATGGACCAACTACAGCCCCAGCTCTCGCTTCTTGGTCTGCTTTCCTACATTGAGCCGATTATGGAGATGCCCCCGGCCCAGGCCCTGGAGGATGTGCCTTTGGAAGACTCCCTGCGCCAGGCCCTGTGCGAGCATAAAGGCAGCCTGGCGCCCTGGTTGCTGCTGGCCCAGGCCATGGAAAACGCCGACTGGCCCTACGCCGGACGCCTAGCCCAGAGCGTTGGCCTGAAGCTTACGGACTTGTCCCGCTGTCACCTGGAGTCCCTGGCCGAGGCGGACACCTTGTTCCGCCTGCTGCCCGCACCCCAGGGTGCGAACGCCGCGTAACTCCCCCCTCGCCTTTTGCCGCCAACAAGGCGCATTGATTCGCTACACGCGCAAGCTTGCCCCCCCCCTTTCCGCCCGCCACGTACCAGCCTTCCGGCATGCATACACCAGAAGCCTGTCGGCTCCGGCGCTGCCGTGCGCATCCTGGTCATGGCGGCAGGTTGGGGCGGGGCAATTCGCAGGGGACGACTTGAAGCGCCCTGCATGGGGGAGATGGAGCAGGGTCACAGGGCAGCCCCGGTTGTAATGACGCGCTGGCAAGGCGGCGCTTGAGCTTCAGCGTGTTAAGCCTCCGCAGGGCTCACAAGCCGGGTCCAAGCGGCGCGGTTTAATTCAGGGGCAGCATGCAGCCGGGGGCCCCCTCCAGGCCCAGGCCTTGGGTCTGGCAGGCCTTGTTGAGTTCCTCCGGCAGCGGACCCGCCGCCACAAGCTCCTTGGAACGCTTGGCGTAGCTGCTGCGCGCGGAAAGAAGCATCTGAAAAAAGAACATGTCGCAACGCGACAACTCGGCCCAGTCGATGACCACCTTGGAGCAATGCTCCAGCCCTGCGAGCAGCAGCTCGCGCAGGTCCTTGAGCACCAGCGGGGTTATCTCCCGTGGCAAGGTCACGCGTCCTACGCCTTCGGCTATGGCGAGGGTGAGCGCGCCAAAGCGCGTTTCCGGCGCCAGGGAGGCCGTAACGGTCACCGCGTTTTCGGCCTTGTCGATGTGCCGCACGCGTTCATCCGGCAATTTCACAAGACCGGCCACATATTTGGGCTCCAGGATGCTGGCGAAAAGCACATAGAACGGAATGGCGTTGCCGAAGTCGTCCAAATCGCCCACGGCGGCGAAATCGACCTTGCAATCAACAATGCGCCCAGTGTCCATAAGGGTCTTGAGCACCTCAAAGGGCATGCGCCCCTTGCCGTGGATGTCGTGGATCAGGTCGAATTCCAGCAGATACAGCTCGTTGCCGCCTTTGCGCACCTGCTCCAGGCTCTGGGCGTCAACATTGAAGATGCCGGATTTGCCCACTTCGAACTGGGCGGTGACTGGCGTTGCGCTGGTCTCTGCCCCGGCTTGCTGGCCAAGGGCCAGCAACTGCTTCACCTGCGCGTCAATGGACAGGGTCTCGCTCTCGTTGATGTTGTCGACCAGGTAGGTCAGCCGGTCGAAGCCCTTGAGCAGCACGTCGACCACGGCGTGCGTGGGCACAAGCTCGTTGCTGCGCACCATGTGCAGCACGTTCTCCAGCTTGTGGGCCAGGGTCTTGATGTTGTCGAGCCCCAGCATGCCTGCCCCGCCCTTAATGGAGTGCGCCAGGCGAAAAACCGTGTTGACCAACTCCGGGTCCTGGTGCTCGCCTGCGGCCTCCATGTCCATGAGCGAGGCCTCGATGCTGTCCAGGTGCTCGCGGCAGTCCTCAACAAAACTGTGGATGAGGGACGAAAATTCCGTGCTCATGGCTGGGCCTCTGTGGCGGGCGTGACGGAGAAGTGCTTGTCCAGGCGCATAAGGGTCAGCAGTTGGTAAATGTCTTTGCGCACCTGGGTAAGCAGCAACGCACCCCCCTGGCGCGCCAGGGAGTTGTGCGTGGCCACCAGCAGACCGATGCCCATGGAGTCCAGGCTCTCCACCCGGCTGAAGTCGAGATGCAGCTTGGTCGGTCCGTCCTGCAGCCGCTCGCGGAAGGCCTCGCGCAGAGCCGGAACATCTTGCGCGGTAAAGCGCTGCTCCATGACCATGTGCACCGAACGTTCCTTGACTTCGCTCATGTCTTTCTCCTGTGAGGGAATGCGCTTGGAGATGGTGAGCGCATTGCCTGCGTCGTTGTAGGAAAACCTGTCGGAATATTTGCGGATGATGAAGAGTCCTCGTCCTGCGATGGCGGCGGGAGCGGGCTCGGCCTCGTGCGGGCCGTTGCGCCAGTCCCAGCCGGGGCCTGGGTCGCTTACCCGCAGCACCAGGTTCTCCTCTTCACGCTGCAACGAGGCGTTGACCAGCTTCGCCGGGTCTGCTCCGCAGCCATGCTGCACGGCGTTGACCAAGGCCTCGCGCGCCAGAAGCTCCATGTCGAAGGTCAGGCCGCCAAGGTCGTTTTCCGCCAAGAAGCCATGCACGGCGGCGATGAACATTTCGATGTTCTCCGCCATGGCGGGGAAGCTGCATTCCAGCCCATGGAGGGTATGGCACAGCTGTGGTGTGTTCATACATCGACCCCCAGAAGCACCACGTCATCCTGCGGCGGTTGGTCGCCCGTCAGGTCGCAGAGCATGTTGCGCACGGCCTGGGCAAGCGGCAGCACCGCGTTGTGCTGGCAGGAATCAAGCAGCAGCGCCCGGAAGGCGTCGCTGGTCACGTAGCGGCCAGAATTTTCGGCCAGGCCGTCGGTGTACAGAAAAAAGCGGTCGCCCTCGGTTATGGCCCCTTCCAGAACGGAAAACTCCGCCCCCTCAAACAGGCCCAAAGGCAGCCCCGGCGCATCCAGGCACTGGGCCTTGCCGCCAAGCAGCCCCACCATGGGCGGGTGCCCGGCCGAGGCTAAGCTGTAGGTGCCGAAGAGCCGGTCCAGGCACAGGCACACGGCGGTGAGGTAGACCTCTTCCGTGGTGATGGCGCAGAGGATGGCGTTCATCCCGGCCAGAACCTCCGCCGGGGACTTGCCCAGGGCCGCGTGCTGGCGGAACAAGGCCTTGAGCGATGAGGTGATGAAGGACGCGCCCAGATCGTGCCCGCTGACATCGGCCACGAAATAGGCAACCTGCCCGCCGCCGAAATCGATGACATCGTAGAAGTCGCCCCCGGCTTCCAGCACGGGCAGAAACTGCACGGAAAAACGGGCCTCCGGCAAGGCTTCCGGCTTCACCAGCAGCGACATCTGCGCCGCGTGCACCTGCCCCAGGCGGTTGGCCTGGGCGTTGATTATGGCGCCCTGCCGCTTCTGGAAATTCATGTGCGAGCGCACCCTGGCCAGCACCTCCGCCGCCATGAAGGGCTTGGTGACATAATCCACGGCGCCGATGTCCAGCCCTTTGAGCTTGTTCGACATTTCGCCAAGGCTGGTGATGAACATCACCGGAATATGCGCGGTCGTGGCGTCATCTTTAAGCTTCTTGCAGGTCTCGAAGCCGGACTCGCCAGGCATCATCACATCAAGCAGGATCATGTCTGGCCGCTTGGCGCGTGCGGTCGCCAGCGCCTCGGCCCCGTTCTGCGCGCTCACAACGCCATATCCGGCGCTGGTCAGCACGCCTTTGAGCACGGCGATGTTGATAGGCTCGTCATCGACCACCAGAATGACGCCCTGGGACATTGCTTCAGACATGACCGCGTACACGCACCTGTTTCATGTTATGCCAAGATTCATCAAAGACACGCAGAGTGTTGCTCTTGAACTGTGCGTGAGGCCGCGCCGCAAGTCAAGATGCAAGACAAGCTGCGATTATTTATTCAAATATTACACCCTAACACAGGAGAAAGGCCACGCCAATGGGCAGAAGGGATTGCCAGAGCCGCGCGTAAAAACAAAACAGCCCCTTACGGGGCTATTTGTTGCAAGGCCAAATGCGGGCGGCCATACGACGTGTGTGGTGCGGAGCGTATGAGGGTTACACTGCGCCAAAGTGCTGCAGCACCAGAAAGGCTACTCCGGCCACCAGGGCGGAGGCCGGAATGGTGATGATCCAGGCCACGACCATGCTGCCCGCCACGCCCCAGCGCACGGCGGAAAAGCGTTTGCTGGCCCCAACGCCGAGCACGGCGGTGGAAATGACGTGCGTGGTGCTGATGGGCGCGCCGAAGTGGCTGGCCCCGGTGATGACCAGGGCGGCGGCCGTTTCCGCAGCGCAGCCGTGCACGGGCTCCAGCTTGAAGATCTTGTGCCCCATGGTTTTGACGATCTTCCAGCCGCCGGTGGCGGTGCCCAGGCCCATGGCCAGCGCGCAGGAGATTTTGACCCACAAGGGCACGTGGATCTCTGGAATCTGGTGGGAAAGGAACAGGGCCAGGGTGATAATGCCCATGGTCTTCTGGGCGTCGTTCTGGCCGTGGCTGGTGGCCATAAGGGCCGAGGACACGATTTGCAGCTTGCGGAACAGGCTGTTGACCTTGCGGGGCTTGGACTTGTGGAACAGCCAAGACAGCGAGACCATGATGAAATAGCCGCCCAGAAAGCCCGCCAAGGGCGAAAGGACAAGGGGCACAATGACTTTTCTGAGGATGGAGAAGAAGTTCAGGGCCTCGAACCCGCTGTAGGCGATGGCCGCCCCGATGAGGCCGCCGATGAGCGCGTGGGACGAGGACGAAGGCAGGCCGAGATACCAGGTGAGCAGATTCCATAGGATGGCGCCGAAAAGCGCCGCCAGCACAATGCCCTGGCAGCCCGCCACCACTTCGGCGTTGACGATGCCGCTGCCGATGGTCTTGGCCACCTGCTCGCCCATGAAGGCTCCGGCGAGGTTCAGCGAGGCCGCCATGATGACGGCGGTTTTTGGCGATAGAACCTTGGTGGAGACAATGGTGGCGATGGCGTTGGCGGAATCGTGCGCGCCGTTGGTGTAGTCAAAGAACAGGGCCAGGGCGACAATGGCCACCAGCATCATCGAGACATCAGGCATTTTTGAGCACCACGCCTTCGATGATGTCGGCCAAGCGCTCGGCCTGGTTCACGGCCTGCTCAATGCGATCGTAAATGTGGGTCCACTTCACGATCTCCATCACCGTCTCGAAGCCGTTCAATTTCAGGTCGTACACCTCGCCCAGGGCCACCAGCAAAAGCATTTCGCACTCGTACTTGAGCGACTTCACCTTCTTGGCGTTCTCGTCCACGGGCTTGCGCTGGCGCAGGCGGTCGAGCATGCGTCCGCCCTCCTGCACCATGATGGAAATGTTCATGACCAGTTTCTTGGCCGGGAACTTCACGGCGTGGAAGTCGTACAGGCCGATGCGCGTGGAAATGGCCTTGATGAGGTTCAGCAGGTCTTCCTGGGCGATGTTGATGTTGTGGATGTCTTCGCGGTCGATGGGGGTGATGAAGGTGGTGGAAAGCTGCTGCGAAATACGCCGGGCCACGCCGTTGCCAGCTTCCTCAATCAGGTTGATGGCTTTGCATTTGTTCTCAACATCCTCAAAATCTTGAAAGATGCTGTTGAGCGCGGTGACTGCCTCGTTCAGTTTTTCGTATTGTTCCTGGAACAGGTCGAAAAACTGAATCTCCTTGGGAAAGAAGCTGAAGCCCATAGGCTCTCCTTGTGACAGTCAGTGCTTGTGAGTTCGCGAAAACAGGAGCCGTTCGCTCCAGGCCCAGGACTATATCTTGTGCAAAGGGCTCTGCCAAGACAAATCAGGCAGGGTCAAACGGACGGGCCAAGAGCCCATCTTGACACGACAGGATGAAGTGCGCAGAACAAGCCATGAGGCCTTCCCCGACACAGAACCGCGTCGCATTGTCTGCAACGTCAATCGCAATGCCCTGCCCACTGAATCTAGAAAAGAAAAAAGCCGACCCTTTCGGAATCGGCTTTTGTGTCTTACGTGGTGGGTCACCAAGGAATCGAACCTTGAACCTCCGGATTAAGAGTCCGCTGCTCTACCAATTGAGCTAGTGACCCACGTTTGCGTCGGCGTCGTTGTCGTCGTCAGCGCGAAAAGGGGTCTACGTGGACAGGCATCCTATGTCAACACAAAAAATGCAACGAGTTAAAAAAATGTCGCACAAATTTCTAAGGGCCCTGCTCTGCCTGCTGCTGCTGATTGTCTGCAAAGCGTCTCCAGCCGTGGCTTCAGACCGTCACGGCGATCTGCCCGTGTCCACTTCGTGTGCTGTTTTCACCCTTGGGGCCGAGTCCCGCAGCCTTGCCGGAACCGATTCCGGCCGGGTGGCCGTGCTCTTCATCGAGCCGGACGCGGGCTGGTACACCTACTCCAATGCGCCGGGCGGTTTTGCCAAACCAACGCGGCTCACAGCGCACATGGCCAATCAATTGGGCAGCCAAGCGGGCAGCCAGGCCTTGCGCGTGCTGTACCCAAATGGCAGTCCCAAGGACGACTTGGTGAACCCCGGCAACACCATTCTGGCCTACCTGGGCAAAACGCCGCTCTTCGTGCTGCTGCCCGATGTTCCGGGCAGCACCCTTACAGCCCAGCTTGAGCTTTTGCTTTGCACCAAGGACAAATGCCTTCCCGCCAGGGTGGAGCTGAGCTTTACGCTGCCTAAGGCCGCCTTGCCCGAGGCGCGCACCCAGTCCTGGTGGCCGGAGCTGCTTGCCGCCGCCAAGGCCGCCGCCAAAACCGCAGAAGCCCAGCCCCAGCCAGGGCTTGCACAGCCGCCGCAGGAACTGGGCGGAACGGACGCAGCGGCGCAAGGTGCGGGAGGCGGCTGGTCACACCTAACACCGCGCTACCACCAGCCGCAGCTTGAGGTCGGCGGACTCTTCAAGGCCATGCTGCTGGGGCTCCTGGCCGGGTTCGTGCTCAACTTCATGCCCTGCGTGCTTCCGGTCATCAGCATCAAGCTCTCGGCCCTCATGGCGGGCAGCACCCAGGCGGACCTGAGCCTGCGCCGCGCCCGGTTCCGCGAGCATAACCTGTACTTCGCCCTGGGCATTCTGCTCTACTTCCTGCTGCTTAGCGCCGTGCTGGGGGCCACGGGCCTGGCCTGGGGGCAAATCTTCCAGCAGCCCGCCATTGTCCTCGGCCTAACGGCGCTGGTCTTCGCCCTGTCCTTGAGCCTGCTCGGCGTGTTCAGCCTGCCCATTGTGGACCTGAAGTTCGACCAGCTGACCACGCACCCCAAACTGCAGGCCCTGTTCACCGGACTGCTGGCCACCCTGCTGGCCACGCCCTGCAGCGGACCCTTCCTGGGCGGCGTGCTGGGCTGGACGCTGCTGCAGCCGCCCTGGGTCATCAGCTCTGTGCTGGCGGCTGTGGGCGCGGGCATGGCCCTGCCCTATCTGCTTATGGTGCTGTTTCCCGGCCTGGCGCGGCTGTTTCCCAAGCCCGGCCCCTGGACAGGGCACCTGGAAAAGGCCGTGGGCCTGCTTCTTGCCGGCACCTGTGTCTATCTTTTGAGCATTCTGCCTGTGACCCGGCTCCTGTCCGCGCTGGTCATGCTCTGGTTCACGGCCCTGGGCGCATGGGTCTGGGGCGTGGCCGGGCCGGGGTTCGATACCCGTAAGTCCGCCCTGTTGAAGCTGGCCGCCGCCCTGCTGTTGGGCCTTAGCCTGTGGCTGGGCCTGCGGGCCCCGGAGCCTCCGGCGCAGCTCGACGCCTACACTGAGGCCTCGCTGCGGGCGGTGCTGGGCAAGGAGACCGTGGTGGTGGATTTCACGGCGGACTGGTGTCCCTCGTGCAAGCTCCTGGAGCAGACCACCTTGACGCCCGCCCGCCTTGGGGACATGAAGAGCCGCCATGGTCTGACGCTCATGCGGGCGGACCTGACGGAGAACAACCCCGAAGCCGAAGCCCTGCTGCACGCTTTGGGCAGCAAAAGCATTCCGGTTTTGGCGATATTTCCAAAGAACGCACCGGACAGCCCCCTTGTGCTGCGCGACCTGTTCACCCCCGCGCAGCTTGAGGAGGCCCTGGAATCAACAGCGCGTCCCTAAAGGAGCCCCCTTATGCTGTCTTTCACCTACAGGCTTCCCACAACGCTTCTCTTCGGCCCTGGCCGCCTGGCGGAGCTGGAAACCACCCAGCTTCTGCCCAAGGGCGACAAGGCGCTCATCGTCATCGGCCAAAGCGGCAACATTTTGCGCCAGGGCTACCTTGCCCGCGTGCAGGGCCTGCTCGGCACACGCGGCGTCAAAACCGTGGTCTTTGACGGCGTGCGCGCCAACCCCCGCACCGAGGACGTGGACGCGGCGGCGGCCCAGGCCCGCAGCATGGGCGCGCAGTACGTCATCGCCCTGGGCGGCGGCAGCGTCATCGATTCGGCCAAGGCCATTTGCCTGGCCGCCACCAAGGAGGCCCCCTTCTGGCAGGGCTTTGAGGCCAAGGTGTACGAGGATGTCGCCGGGCTGCCCCTGGTGGCCATTCCCACCACGGCGGGCACCGGCAGCGAGGGCAACGGCGCGGCGCTCATCTGCGGGCAGCCGGGCAAGCGCGGGTTCATGCATCCGGCTTTTTTCCCGGCCCTGGCCATAGTGGACCCGGAGCTGACCGCCTCCATGCCGCCCAGGCTCACCGCCGTTACCGGCATGGACGCCTTTTTCCACGCCGCAGAGTGCTTTCTTTCCCGCGCGCGCCAGCCCATGAGCGACATGCTCTGCCTGGAGGCCGCGCACCTGGTGACGCGCTTTCTGCCGCAAGCCGTGGAGACCGGCGAGGACATCAACGCCCGCACGGCCCTGGCCTGGGCCAGCACGGCGGCGGGCATGGCCCTGGCCCTTTCCTCGCCCATTTCCCAGCACGCCCTGGAGTACTCTTTCAGCGGCTCCGGGCGCGGCTCGGAGCACGGGGCCGGGCTCACGGTGCTCTCCAGGCCCTACTTCGAGCATCTCATCGCGCTGGCGCAGGCCCAGGGCGACGAAGACACCCTGGACCGGCTGCTGAACCTGGCTGTGGCCATGGGTTTCGGGGCGGAGGAGGAAGACGACGGGACGCACCCCTTCCTGGCGGGCCTGCAAGCCCTGCTGGAGGCCGTGGGCCTGGACGGCCTGCGGGCCGAGGACATGGGCTATGCGGCGGAAGAAGTTCCAGCTTATGTGGCAGCGGCCATGCAGCTCAAGGATGCGCGCAACTTCGCCAACACGCCGGTGCGCATGGGCGAGGCCGATGTGCGGGCCATTTTTGAGGCCGTGTTCAAGTAGCGGTTGAGGAAAAGACGAAGCGCACGAAGCGCGGGTGGCCACGGTGCAATCGGCGGCGGCCCGCGCTTTTTTATGGAGCTTCCGCGTCGCCCCCGGCGATGAAATCGGCCACCATGCCCGGCAGCCGGTCGAAGCCTTCGGCGCGTATCCAGCGCACGCCCGGCTCCTTGGCGAACCAGGTGAGCTGCCGCTTGGCGTAGGAGCGCGTGTTGCGGTACCAAAGCTCGCAGGCTGCCTCGAAGTCCAATTCCCCCAGTATATGCGCCAAAAGCTCTGCGCAGCCGATGCCCGAGTACCCCGGAGCCTCGCGGTCCGGCGTATGGGCCCAGGCCCGGCGCACCTCGTCCAGCGCTCCGTGCTCCAGCATAAGCCCTATGCGGCTGCGCAGGCGCGGTTCCAGCTCGCCCAGGGTGGTGGAAACGCCCACCTTGCACAGGGTCAGCCCCGTGTGCCCGTGCTTTTGCTCCCGGAACCAGTCCGAAAGCGGCCTGCCCGTGCCCAGAAACACCTCAAGCGCTCTGGAGATGCGCTGGCTGTCGTTCTTGTGCAGGCGCGCGGCGGTTTCGGGGTCGGCCTGGGAAAGGTCCTCGTGCAGCACGTTGGGGCCTTCGCGCGCCATGCGCTCCAGCACCCATTGGCGCACATCGGGCGCGATTGGCGGAATATCCGCCAGGCCCTGCTCCAGGGCCTTTACGTACAAGCCGGTGCCGCCCACAAGCACGGGCAGGCGGCCCGCATCCACGGCGGCCTGAATCTCCGTGCGGGCCAGTTCGGCAAAGCGCGCCGCGCTCATGGCTTGCGCCGTGGGCAGAAAGCCGTAGAGCCTGTGCGGGCATTGCGCCTGCTCGTGGGCCTCTGGCTGGGCGGTTATGACGGGAAAGTCGGCGTAGAGCTGCCGCGAGTCGTAATTAATGACCGTGACCGGCATGTGCCGGGCCAGGCCGAGGGCGGCCTCGGTTTTGCCGGAGCCGGTGGGCCCCAGGATGCAGACGGCGCGCAGAGTGCCCATGACGCACGCTAGCCTTTGGCCTGCATGGCCTCGTACTTCTCGGTCAGCTTGGCCAGCACCGGCTCGGAGACCAGGCCCTTGACGTTGCCGCCGTGCAGGGCCACCTCCTTGACGATGGTGGAGCTCAAGTACATCCAGTTGTAGTCGGTCATGAGGAACACGGTCTGCACCTCGCGGGAAAGCCTGCGGTTCATCAGCGCCATCTGGAACTCGTATTCGAAGTCTGAAACGGCGCGCAGGCCGCGCAAAATGGCCCCGGCCCCGCGCTGCACCACGTAATCGATGAGCAGGCCATCGAAGGATTCCACGATGATGCGCGGCTCGCCGGCAAAGGTCTCGCGCGCCATTTGCACGCGCTCCTCCAGGGTGAAGCAGGTGTTCTTGGGCGTGCTTTGGGCAATGCCCAGCACAACCGTTTCAAACACCTTGAGCCCCCGGAAGATGAGGCTCATGTGACCACGGGTCAGGGGGTCGAAGGTTCCGGGGTAGATGGCGAGCCTGGGATTGAATTCTGCCACAAGAGTATCCTCGTCTGCCCGTAGAGCCTGTCGGTCTGCGGGATGAGTTGGGCCGGAATGCGGCCTGCGAAATCGCACCTGGCCTCCACCTCGGCGAGCACGAGCCCGCCGTCGGCAATCCAGCCGCCGCGCACGGCCTTTTCCATGGCCGGGGGCAAAAGGTCAAGCCCGTAGGGCGGGTCAACAAACACCAAGCCGAAGGGGGCCTGCGCGGGCCGGGCCAAGGTCTTCAAAAGGTCCGCGTTGAACACCCGGAAACGCGCGGGCGCGACGCGCAGATCGGCCAGGGAGGCCTTGAGCGCCGCCACTGCGCGCGGGTTCTTGTCCATGAACCAGGCTTCCGCCGCGCCGCGGCTCAAGGCCTCTATGGCCAGGGAGCCGCTGCCCGCGAAAAGATCCAGCACGCGCGCGCCATCCCACTCCAGGCCCCGCGCCTCCAGCATGGAGAACACGGCCTGGCGCACCTTGGCCGTGGCCGGGCGGTACCCCGGCCCTTCCACCGTGCGGATGCTTCGTCCGCCGTATTCGCCTGCTATTATGCGCATGCTACAGCTCGGAGATGAGTTCCACCATCTTGCGGTTCAGCTCCAGGAAGCGTTCGCGTATCTCGGTCTGCTCCACCCAGGGCTTGCCCTTCACCTGCTGCATGCGCTCCTGGAAATCGCCGTAGAGCTTCTGGGAATCGGCCAGCAGGTAGTCCCAGTTGATGCGCGGCGCGGCCTTGGCCTCGTCCACCACGGGCACCATGCCCTTGCCGGGGGCCAGGGTCAGCTCCTCCAGGTAGCTCGGAACGTGCACCTCCATGCCCAGTTCGTCGTGCACCAGCTGCGACAGGGTCGTGAGGGCCTTTTCCTCGCCGTGGATGAGGATGACCTTGGTGTCCTTGCCGTCGAAGCTCTTGAGCCAGGTCAAGATCTCCGACTGGCCCGCATGGGCCGAAAAGCCGCCGATGGTGTATATCTTGGCGGCCACGGAGACTTCCTCGCCGAAGATGGTGATGTGCTTGGCCCCGTCCACGATCTTGCGGC